>JAYUWZ010001082.1:0-2576 GCA_043753265.1 Verrucomicrobiaceae bacterium | reverse complement strand
AAGACGGCGTTCGTCAACGAAGTGCTCGCCAACGCGGGTGGGTGAGGCGGGAAAATGGATGGATGGATGAGGAAGACGGGAGCGGTGCATTTCCCCTCATCCCATAATCCCTCCACGCCCCACCCGGGAGGAATGGGCTTGTCGGTCGCGGGGGTTTGTGGAGGCTGGGCGGCCCTTACTTTTATGACCGCACGCATTGGAATCATCGCCGGTGGCAATTGGATTATCGATCACGTCAAGATCGTGGACACCTGGCCGGCGCAGGATGCGCTGGCGAATATCCTCGGCGGGTCGGATGGGACGGGTGGGTCGCCGTACAATATCCTGCTGGATCTGGCGAAGCTGGGGGCGGGGGTGCCGCTGGCGGGCGTGGGACTGGTGGGGGATGATGCGGATGGGCGGCGGATCGTGGCGGATTGCGCGGCGCACGGGATCGATGCGGGGGCGATCCGCGCGGTGGCGGGAGCGCCGACTTCCTACACGGATGTGGTGACGGTGCAGGGCACGGGGCGGCGGACGTTTTTCCATGCGCGGGGGGCGAACGCGCTGCTGGATGCGCCGCACTTCGATTTCACGCGGGTGGATGCGCGGATTTTCCACCTGGGGTATCTGCTGCTGCTGGATCGGCTGGATGCGGTGAGTGCGACGCACGGGACGGTGGCGGCGGAGGTGCTGGCGCGGGCGCAGGCGGCAGGCTTAAAGACGTCGATCGACGTGGTGAGCGAGGATAGCGACCGCTTTCCGCAGATCGTGCGGCCGGCGCTGCCGTATGTGGATGTGTGTGTGATGAATGAATTTGAGGCGGGGCGGGTCACGGGGCGGCAGGTGCAGACGGCGGAGGGGATCGATCGCACGGAGCTGCGGGTGGCGATGCAGGAGCTGCTGGAAGCCGGGGTGCGGGAGCGGGTGGTGGTGCATTTCCCGGACGGGGGCTGTGCGCTGGGCCGCGACGGGGCGTGGGATGAGCATGGGAGTGTGCGGTTGCCGGCGGATTACATCAAAGGCGCGGCGGGGGCGGGCGATGCCTTTACCGCGGGGGTGCTGCTCGGCTGGCACGAGGGGCTGCCGGTGCGCGAATGGCTCCGCTACGGCGTGTGCGCGGCGGCGGCGAATCTCAGCGACGAGACGTGCACGGGCGGGATGCAGCCGCTGGCGGCGTGTCTGGCGCTCGGCGAGCGGTACGGCTTTCGCAGCTAAGAGCACCCACGTTTTACGCTAAAGATTGTCACGGCGCGGGATTGATCGTATGCCAGCAGCCCCCCGCGGTTTCCGCCCCCCCTTTCACCCTCACCCACTCCACATGAAAAAAACCCTCCGCTCCATCCTCGTCCTCGCCCTCGTGGCCTCGCCGTCTTTCTCCGCGTTTGCAGCGGAAGCGAAGCGGGTCATCGTCTGCACCGTGACCACCGGCTTCCGCCACAGCTCGATCCCGTACGCGGAGAAGACGCTGCAAAAGCTGGCCGATGAGTCGAAGGCCTACACGATCGTCGATTTTGCCCGCCAGCCCGAGGTGCAGATCCCGTCGAAGCCGAAGAAGCCCGGCGACCTGAAGGCCGATGCCGACGACAAGGCCAAGGCCAAATACGAGGCCGAGATGGTGAAGTATAACGAGGCGCTGGCCAAATGGACGCCAGAGATGGATCAGAAACAGAAGGACGCGCAGGCCCAGTGGGACACGCAGCTCAAGGCGAGCATGGAGAAGCTCAGCCCCGCGAATCTGAAGGCGCAGAAGATCGACGCAGTGATCTTTGCCAACACCACGGGCGACAAATATCCGCTGCCGGACAAGGACGGCTTTATCAAGTGGGTGGAGGAGGGCGGGGCGTTCATCGGAATGCACTCGGCGAGCGATACGTTCAACAATTGGGAGGGCTACTACGGGATGCTGCAGGGGACGTTCAACGGGCACGGCGCGCAGGTGCCGGCGGACCTCATCGCGGCGGATACCAAACATCCGGCCAATGCGGGCATTGGCGAGAAGTGGGATCTCAAGATGGAGGAGATGTATCTGATCAAGAACCATGACCGCGCTAAAAACCGGGAGATTTGGTACATGAATCACCACCCGAACAAGACCGAGGAGGCCGGCTTTTTCCCCGTCTCGTGGGCGCGGAAGCACGGGAAGGGCAACGTCTTTTACACCAGCCTCGGCCACCGCGAAGATCTGTGGAGCGATGATCCCGAGATGAAGGATCGGAAGAATTCCGTGGAGACGAGCAAGCAATTCCAAGCGCACATCCTCGGTGGCATCAAATGGGCGCTGGGCCTCGCGCCGGGCGACGTGACGCCGAACCCGGAAGTGAAGTAGGCGCGGCTCTTTTCCCCGATGAAACTCCTGACCACGCTAGCCGTTCTCGCTCTCGCCGTCACCGCTTTGGCCGATGACGCGGGCTTCAAACCGATCTTCACCGGCAAGGATCTGGCCGGCTGGCACGTGCGCACGGGAGAGCCGCCGGGGAGCTGGACGGTGGCCGATGGCGTGCTGAAAAACACCGTCGAGAAAGGCGCGCATGGCATCGATCTGGTGAGCGATGCAAAGTTTTGGAACTTCACCGTGAAGTATGAATACCTGGTGC
>JAYUWZ010001081.1:0-5609 GCA_043753265.1 Verrucomicrobiaceae bacterium | reverse complement strand
TCCGGCATGAGGCTCCGGCCCATGGGTTGCACCTCCTTGATTTCATTCGCGGTGATTGTCAGGTCCTGGCCATCGAGCCCGCGCAGCACCGTTACCTGATTATCGCGGTCTACCTGGAAGCCACTAAGGCTGCGCCCGTCCTTCGTTTCCACAGTGATGAACTGGTAGCCTTCGCGAATCTCCGCGTTGGGATTCACGATGCTGATGAGCATGGTCCCGAGGTTGTCGCGCTGATAACCCGTAAGCTCCGGCCCGATGTTGCCGCCCTTGAAGAACAGCTTGTGGCAGCTTGCGCAGCGCTGGTTGTAGATGGCCTCACCCGGATACGGGCCGCCCGCACCGCCTTTGAGCGCCGCCTCCACCTCGGCGAGCTTCCTGGTAAAATCCGCGCCCGCCGCCTTGGGAAAAAGTTTCGTGGCGGCCTCGCTCACGGCTTCGTCGCGATGCAAGCGCAGCCGATCCGCGACATCGTCGGGCACGAGCGTGAGGCTCACTTTGCCCGCCTGCAATTTCGCCACCAGCGCATGCGTCCATTTCGACCGGCTGGCGAGCAACGCAAAAGCCGCGGGCCGCACCGTCGCGGGAAGTGCGGGCAGCGCCTCCAGCGTACGCGTTCCGATTGCATCGTCATCATACGCGCCCAGCGAGGCAAAGGCCGCCATGCGCAGCGTGGGTGCCTCATCGCCGGTGGCTACCTTCAGCAGCACAGGCAGCGCATCGCGACTACGCAACTCGCCAAAAGTGCGGGTGTGGAGAATGCGATCCTCAAGCTTCGCTTTCGCATCACCCACGATGACCAAAGCTTCCGCAATAGCCGCCGCGTCGCCCTGCCGCAGGCGAATCGCCAGCGACGCACCGCCCGACGCCGCCATGGCGGAAACCAGTTCCTCCGGCAGTCCAGCCATCGATCGCCCTCGGTATGCTTCTTCAAATCCTTTCATCAATTGCGCCGCCTGCGCCTTGCCTGGTGCCTGCCTCAGAAGTTGTGCAACGAGCAGCACCTCCGCGCGCTTGCCATCCACGGCAAAGCGCCGCGCAAGCCGGGGCAGAATGTGCTCCGACACCAGCGGCTCCGTCCACAATGCGGGGGCCCCAAAAAACTCCATCACCTCTCCAGTTGCCGAGGGAATGCGTGCCTCAAAGACCCACCAGCAGAGCAGGGGAATGAAAGCATCCTTCACATCCTCATCATGCCCCATTACTGCGGCGACGAGCGGGAAAGCCTGCGCATTGGCGAGCCTGCGCGCGGTCGCGGCAAACTGCGAGCGCACCTCGGCATCGGTCTCTGCCACTGCCTGTGCCACGAGCGCCTCAAACACACTTGCCGGCAGCAGTCGCGCTTCGTTTCGCGCAGGCGGCAGCCCGAGATTGCGATGCACCCCATACGCATCTCCAAGCAGCCGCGCAGCCCACAGGCGCACCGCCGGGTAAGCGTGCCGGAGGGCGGCGATGGCCGTGGCATCATCAAGCCCCGCGCCTTGGTGCAGCGACCACAGCGCGTTGAGCGCGCCGAGGCTCCCATCCTTCGCAATCACCTCACGCAACTTCGCCGGTGCCGCTGGATCCTTGCGTTCACCCAGCACACGCACGGCGGTATGGCGGTGCCATTTGTTGGGGTGCCCGAGCAGCGCGATTAGTTGGTCCGTGCTCTTCGATGCAAGGTTGAGGTCCGTTTCCAGCTTCGCGTCCTTGCCGGAGATGCGGTAGATGCGGCCCGTGGTGGGGTCGATCTGGTTTTGATAGTGCTGCCCGTGCGCGATGTAGAATTCATACATGTCCGCCACGTAGATCGAGCCATCGGGCGCATTGGCGATATACACGGGCCGGAACGCCGCATCGCTGCTCTTTACCACCATGCCATGATCCACCGTGTCAAACGTGGAGCCTCTCACCTGCCGCTTGGTGGCGATGACTTCGTTGTGCAGCGGATCGATGGCGAGCAGCATGCCCGCAAGTTGCGAGGGCATCGCAGTGCCCTCGGCAAATGCGCCAAAGTGTGTGAAGCGCACCACGGGATTTGTCGTGGCCATCATCGGCAGTTCGCCAAAGGCATACGGGTTGCGCGGTGGACCAAACTTTCCCGGGTCCACTCCCTGCATGAGGTAGAAGCCGCCCTGCACATAGTGCCAGCCGCGCGTGCCACCCCCGTTGTGGCCCGAGTAGAGCCGGCCCTGGGCATCCACCTCGAGGCCGAACGTATTGCCGCTGCCTTCCGCGAAAATCTCGAATGCCCGCGTCTCGGGGTGATACCGCCATACCATGCATCCCTCGAAGTAAACGCCTGGCGCATCTGCTGCATCCATGCCGGGCCTGCGCACGCGGCACGAGGTCGTGCTGCCCTGCCCGCCGTAGAGCCATCCATCCGGCCCCCACACCAGGCCATTGGCGGTCGAGTGGGTATCTTCCAGTCCAAACCCCGCGAGGTGCACCACCGGCGGACCATCGGGAACGTCGTCCGCATTCTGGTCGGGATAAAAGAGCAGGTAGGGCGAGTTCATCACCCATACCCCGCCGCGCCCGCGCACTGCGGCATTGGCCATGTTGAGGCCGTCAGCGAAGACCTTGTGTTTGTCGAACACGCCGTCGCCATTCGTGTCCTCGTGAATCGAAATGATATCCGCGCCCTTGTCGTGATTCGGCGGAGCAGGCGGCACCTTGTCATAGTGCGAGCGGTAGTATTTGTCCCGGCTCAACATCTTCACGCCCGCCGGATAGGGATACTGCCGCGTCTGCGCGACCCAGAGCCGCCCGCGCTCGTCGAAGCTGAAATGAAAAGGCTGAGCCACGAGTGGCTCGTGCAAAAGAAGATCGATTTTGAGATCATCGAACCCCTTCATCTTCGCTGCGGATTCCCCTGGCGGCAGGCTCGGTCCATGCACCTGCTCTGCGCGCCCCAGCACACGCTGCGATTCGCGAAAGCTCTCAAACGTCGCCCTGGGCGGCTTTGCTGCCACGGCGCTGCCCGGCTGGTAATCATCCCCGGCGCGCATCTCCCACACACCCTCAAACACACACTCCACGAAGTAATTCATGATGAACGGCGCATCGCCCGTGAAGCCACCAGGAGCGCTCGGATTATGCACACGGATGGCCACCTCGTTCCAAGCGCCTTTTTGCAAGGTGCCCACGGGAACCTTGTGACGAAAAAGAGTGCTGGCCGCGCTTTGATAGTTCGGGGGAAATGCGCCGCCCGTGCCGATTTTTTTCCCATTCACCCACACCTCATGCGCTCCCGCGAGGTCGCGGATGTTCACTCCCACCGACTCCTCAAACAAGTTACGCTCGTGCTTTGCAAAGAAGCTGTCGTCCACCTTCACCCAGGCCCGCAGCCACGCCGTGCCGGTGAGGTTGCTCGCACCTGGCACCTGCACCGTCTTCCACTCGGCAGCGTGGACACTGGTGATGAGGGCGAGCGCAAAGAGAAAGCGGAGGAAGGTGTTCATGCAGGTGGTGAGGAGCAGCGCATCGGCGCTGCGATGACTACCGCCCCAGCCTCACTCCATTGGCAACTTCCTGTGCGCTTGCTTACTTGGTGGCCGCTTCTGCGTTCCACACCTTCACGTCGTCGATGAGCCCGTCTTTTCCTGCCACGCCAAATTCGATTTTCGACTTGGTCTCGTGTGCGATGCCTGAAGATTTCAAGTAGGCGGCGGGCTGGCCGTCGATGGTTACCCGCATGGAATCACCCACTGTCTCCACCACGAGGTTGTACCATTTGCCGGCTTCCAGCTTGGTGGGGTAGGTGATCTGGCGGCCTACGAGAAGCTTCGCGCGCTCGGCTTTCCTGGTGGGATCCTTGCCCATCTCGCGGATGTCGTTGCGCATGTTGCCATCGCGCTCGTCGATGATGGTCACGCCATTCAGTCGCACCTGCGCGCGGCACAGGTGGCCATAGTGGGCACCGGTGAATTTCCGATCGTCAAACTCCACATCGATCATCGTCGCACCCTCGAATTTGATTTTGCATTCCACCACACTGTCCCTGGTAGGTATTTCCAGTCCATGCACCGCTGCGTGTGCCTTGATCGGCGGCTTGCCCTCAGGACCGGGCACGTCCTTGTCGCGCGTTTGCGTGCCTTTCAGAACGCCATTTTCCACGGCAAAAGTGGGCACGACTTTGTGCCAGACTTTGGCAGGCACAGCGCCTTCAAAATCATCGGAGAAGAGAAGCTCTTTTTTCCGGGCAATCGATTCTGCAGGAATGGCCGGAAGGTCTGCGGCAAAGGCAGTCGTGACAAGGAGAACGGGCAGTAGTCGAAGGAGGCTCATGGTAGCAGTTTTAGAAATGGCGTTTACACTCACGTCTATGGCGTTTCGATGAGCATGGCCCAGGGTTCCAGATCAGTAGCGGTGATGTTTACGAGGAGGCGGTTGCCGTCGCGGCGGACTTCGGTGACGCCGGGTTGCTGGGCGGCGCGCTTGCCGGAATCCTCGTAGAGGTGGGCGAGCCAGGGTTTGGCGGCCTGGGCTTCGGTGACGGCGAGGGCGACTTCGCCGATGGCTACGGCGCGGCGGCCACGGCGCACGGAGACAGGCTGGTAAACGAGCATGAAGCGCCCATCGCCGACGGAGATGCGGTGCAGGCGGCCAGCGGCAATTTCCTGTGTGGCGAGGCGGATGGGGCCGGTGCCGAGGGTTTCGCCAAGTGAGCGGGCGAGGGCCAGGGCGTCCTGCGCGCCACGGGTGCGCGGCGGGAAGTGCCAGATGAGGCGGGTCTGCGCGGCGTCGAGATTGTTGCGGGCGGCCCATGCGAGGAAGCGGGCGGCGCGGACGGTGAGGGTGCCGGGGCCGTGGGTGCCCTGGCCGTATTCCTCGGTGACCCATAGGCCGCGCGGGTGGGTGCTCGCTTCATCGGCTGCGGCAGCGGGGGCGGCGGCGCAGAAGCGATCCCAGAGTTCCTGCAAGGCGGCGTCGTTCTCGGTGTTGGAGAAGGGGTAGTTGACCGTGAGGATGTCGACGAGCGAGGCAAGGCGGCGGCCCTTGAGCGAGGGGGCGGAGGTGCCCTCCAGCACGGTATCGAACAGCTTGCCGTACCACGCGCGGGAATCGGGGTCGGCGGATGAGCCGCAGCTGCCGGCTATCACCGGGATGCGGCGCGGGTCCTTGAAAATCTCCGTGGAAGCGAGGCGCACGGACTCGATGGCGGGGGCGAGATAGCTCTCGGCGCAGAGGGTCAGATCCCCGGGGATATTGGCACCCTTGCCGATGCGCGCGGTGCCGCTGGGAGCGGATGAGATGCGGCGGCTGTTTGTCTTGCTGCCATAGTGTCCGTCGTTCAGGCCTTCGCCCCACTGGAAAAAGAGGCGTGTCTCCGCCGCCGGATTGGTCCCGTAGGTGAGCTTCATCAGCGCGTAGATTTGGTCCTGCTCCAGCTTGCCGATGGGGCCGGACCATGGCGCGATGAAGAGGCCCTGGCGATCGTCGCGCACGAGCGTGGTGAGCATTTCGTCGAGCGCCTTGGAGTCCTTGCGTTTCCAGTCGCGGAAATCGCCGAGGGACAAATCCACGGGGACTTGCGCGAAGGGCCCGGGGAATTGCTTCACGTCGCCGGTGTGGCGGCCCTGCTGGGGGATGCCAAACTCGGGTCCGTCGAACTGGCGCACCATTTT
>JAYUWZ010001080.1:0-5612 GCA_043753265.1 Verrucomicrobiaceae bacterium | reverse complement strand
GTCCGGTGACGCCGTTGAGGATGATGCCGATGCGGTGAATCATGTGGTGTGGAAAAAAATCGCGGGAGTCGTGGGTGAGGGGAACGTGGCTAGTCCTTTTTGGAAATCTGGTAACCGAGCGCAATGACTGCCTTCAAGGTGCCGAGGGCTGTTTCCCGGTCGAATGTCTTTTCGTTTTCCGGAAGCTCTGAATACGCGACCAGGCACGGGTGCTTTTTTGCCGCGTCATCGCGCTGCGAGCCGAGAGTCCAGCCCTGCGCCATGCGCTGGAGCGCCCATACGTCGTGAGTGTGTTCCGCAAGCCGCTCGGTCAACGCGTGGAGGTCTTGTGAAAGTTCCACGCCGCTGGTGGAAATGGGCTTCGGTTCGTAGGACATGTGGTGTGTAAACTTAGGAGTAAGGCAGCCTGAGAGCGCCTAGGCGACCCCGGCGCGTGTCTCGACAAAGCGCGCCCAGAGCCAGCATAGGTCGGACAATCGGTTCAGGTAAATAGTGATGGCATCGGCCGCCGGAAAACCGGCCTCGCGCATGGCCCAGACGGCGCGCTCGGCGCGGCGGCACGCGGTGCGGGCGAAGTCGAGCATGGCGCTCGATTTCGTGGCACCGGGGGTGGCCCAGTGCTTGAAGGAGATGCGCTGGTTTTTTTCCAGGTCGTCGATGATGGCGGTGAGTCGCTCGTGCATGGCTGGCTCCACGAATGGGAATCCCTTCTCGCGATAGCGCTCGTGATCCTCGGCGGCACAGGCGAGTTCGCCCATGAGAGTCACCAGTTCTTTTTGGATGTCGAAAATCTTCTCGGTGATGGACTCGATTTCCGTCCATGCGCGCGCCATGCCCAGGGCGGCGTTGAGTTCGTCGCACGCGCCGTAGGCCTCCACGCGAGCGTCCGTTTTCGGCACCCGCCGGTTGAACATGAGGCCGGTGGAGCCGTCGTCGCCTGTTTTGGTTGCTATAGACATGGGGTTGCTAGGCTTTTCCGGCTTCGGGCATTGCCAGGGGCTCTGCGGATTTGCGGCGCGCCTTGGGCAGGAAGGCCGCGTTGATTTCCATTTTGACCCAGCGCCAGATGCCCTTGAAAAGCAGGCGGACGCTGACCTTGGGCTCCATGGTAAAACCGCCGATGAGCAGGCGCCATCCCGCATTGCGCGCGCCGTAGGTGCCCGCCGCGATGCGCTTGCGTGCGATGACGGAGAGGCGGCGATTGTAAAAGCTGATGAGGCGGGCGGCGATTTTGCCGGGGCGCCCGTCGAACGGGAAGGAGCCGAACATCGTCGCGGGATTCGAATACACCTGGCTCACGGGGCCGAGGTGATACGTGGCGATATCCATGAGGAACGCGGCCGCCATCAGTTCCGCGTCGCCGAGGTAGTAGTATTTGTCGCGGTAAATGGACTCGTACCAACTGTGGAAGAAGAACTCGAAGCGGCGGCTGTAGCAGGCGAGGTCCACTTTTTCTCCCATGAGGTCGCGGGCGATCATGTCTGCCGCGCTTTGCGCGGTGAAGGAGCAGAAATCAAGGCCGGGGCTGTAGAGCGGGTCGAGGAAGCCGGCGGCATCGCCGACGCAGATCCAGCCGGGGCCCGCCGTCTGGCGCACGCGGTAGGGGAGCTGCGAGTAGGCTTTCTGGTCGCCCTCAATGGCCTTTGCCTCAGACAAAATTTCGCGGCCCACGGGATGCTTGATGCAGTGGGCGATGATGCGCTCGCCGATGCTGCCGCCGGTGGGAGGGGTGAAGAGCCGCGTGTCGTAAACGAGGCCCACGCTCACGTCGCCGCCCTTGAGCGGGATAATCCACACCCACCAGCC
Source organism: Verrucomicrobiaceae bacterium (assembly GCA_043753265.1). Classification (GTDB taxonomy): domain Bacteria; phylum Verrucomicrobiota; class Verrucomicrobiia; order Chthoniobacterales; family Chthoniobacteraceae; genus SXWH01. Next base: position 3,806 of record JAYUWZ010001080.1, on the reverse strand, counting down.
GAGTCCACAGAGATGGTTCGTCGCCCAGCCGCGCGCGGCCCTGGTGGCCTCGGCCCATTTGGGAAACTTGGCGCGGAGGGCGTGTCCGTCCCAATCTTTCACGCCGGTGAAGCGCGCCCAGATGGAGTTGGTCGGGTGACTGGAAAGCACCTCGAAGTTCCCCATCTTGCGGGCGAGCGTGGCAGCGCGCCCGGAGGCGTCGACGACCCACCGGGCCTTGAGCGTGCGGGTTTCGTCGCCCATCTTCACCTCCAGTTGTGCGCTGGTGGTTTTGCCTTCGGCGACGGGATCGAATTCGATGGACCCGATTTTTGCGGGACGCCACAGCTCGCACCCTTCCTGCACGGCGGTGGCGAGGATGTGTTCGTCCAGCGTCGCCCGATCGACCTGGAAACCGGGCAGGCGCGAGTTATACATCGCCCCGATTTCCGCGCAGTCCTCGAAGGGCTCGTCCTCCGTGCGGGAGAACCACATGCGGAGGCCCTGCTTGGAGAGCTGGTGATGGCCCAGGTAGTTGGCCATGCCCAGCACGCGGGTGAGAAAGCAGGAGCTGACCTCGGTGGTGCTTTCGCCGACCTTCCGATCAAATTCCTCCGCCTTTTCCACAATGACGACGCGCAACTGCGGCATCTTCCGTTTCAGGAGCAGGGCAGTTGCGGCACCGGAGAAGGCGCCGCCAATCACTGCGACATCGCAATCATTCGTGGTCATGGAATTCGGAGATATTGAGCGCAGAACGCTGAGTGTTCGAGGGAAACTGGTGGATTAAGATTCGTATCACGGGTGCGATTCGAGCGTGGAGCGCTCGTGGTTGCGGAAATGGCATTAGTCTTTGAAAGCTGGGATCTGCTCGGAGAAGCGGCCTTTCTCCCATTCTTCTGGAAACTTTTGTTTGAAGACGCGGAGCATATAGCCACCGGCGGCCTTGCCGTTGTCGTTGAACATCCAGTCGGCAACCTCGGAAGGCGGGAAGGAAACCTGGCCCTCGCGAGCAACGCCGATACCGGGCTGGGCGGTGTTGTCATCGAGCTTTCCGTGGAGCAGCTTGCCGTCGTAGGTGAGGTTGTTCACCCAAAGGATTTGCTGCTTTCCGCCTTCCGCAGGGAATGATTTACGCACGAGAAATTTGCTCTGCCCGCTCGCGGGTTTTTGCAGGGCGGTAATGAAATCGCCCACGGTCGCCCGCGCTTTTTCGATGGCGGCCTTCATATCGGCATCCGGGGTGTTGCCGTGCATAATCTCGCGGATTTGGAGGCGGCGCGCCTCCTTCTCCTTGTCCTTGCAGCCAGTGAACAAAAAGCTGCCGCAGAGTACGGCGCACACGAGCAGGATTGGTCGAATCATCGCCCCCATAGTGGGGGATGGAGCGGGGGAGTCGAAAGGGAAAAAATAACGTCCAACGCCGAGCGGGATAGGTCCTATAAGACCTATCCGTCCTATTGGATCCTATTGGACCTATGCCTGCGAGCCCAGACTCTACTTCTTCGCAGGCACCGCAGGCCATGCCTCCAAGCCCACGATCGGCAGTGCAAAGCGAAAGGCCTCCTCCTCCGCAGGGGTCGCTGCCGCTTGAAAGCACTCGTACATTTTCCGTTTAGCCTCGGGCTTGTGCACACTGTCGGCCTGGCGTCGCCAGAGGCCGAGGTTCAGCCCGCCTTCCATTTTGTGGTCGACGTGTCGGTGGAGGATGAACGCCTCCACCTCCGGCATCTGCGCCACCTTTTTCCACGCAAAACAGTAGGCCGCAGCCTGCGCGTCATCACCGGCGGGGGTGTTGTCGGTGTGAAATCCCTGCTCGCTGAGCAGGATGGTCCGTGGCGTGCCGCGATACTTCATGGGCTCCTGCGCGAGAAAGGAGGAGAGCACGGAGAGATTCTGAAAGGTGACGTGGGTGGTCTCGACCGAAGAGGTTGCCGCTGGTTCCTTCCAGAAGCGCGGCTCGAACATATTCACGCTGTAGGGGTGCTGGGCCACGCGCCAGTCATAGTCGCCACCCATGCGGGTGAGGCGCGCGAGATGATCGAGAAAGTAGCGGGTGCCGAGTTCCTGCGGATGCGCGCGCGCAGTCCAATGATGCGTGAAGGACGCATACACGCGCGCGTTTGCCGACACGCTGCGAATGGCGGTGTGCGCGATGCGCAGTGCGCGCTCATACTCCGCCACGGCAACAGCGGGCGGGAGCGGCCCGAAATTGTACCAGTGCCAGTGGGCGTTCACCTCGTTGCCGATGATGAATCCCGCGACGCGTCCGTTTTCATCGTTCTCGCGGGAATACCAGTCAGCGAGAAATTCGCAGATCGCGCGAAAGGCGCGGGTGCCCTCATCGGTGGAGGTATTGAACGCGGCGATGCCGTTGGGGAGAACGTCGTCGCAATTGGGGTGGAGGAGGAGGCGATCCACCTCGGGCTTGCCGGTGCGGTAGCCGATGAGGATGAGGTACGGGAGGACGCCGGCGTCACTGAGCTGCTTTACCGGGAAGGTATCGAGGTATGAGCGCTTGAAAGTGAAGCGCTGTCCGTCGACGACGCGGGTGGGATTGCCGGGCGTGTGGGCGGGGTCGAGCAGCGCGCCGATGCTGACATTGATGGTAGCGTGGCCGAGGCCGAGGGCGAGGGCGTCGGGGAGTTCCTGAAACTGAAGGCCCTTTTTGCTTTTGGCGGTGGGATAGGGGCGCTGGTCGCGGGCGAGTTTACCGGCGTCCTGGGCGTAGCGGACACCGCCGAGCGGCCGCTTTTCACCAAGCCTCTTTGCAAGGAACCCGCTGGTGAGTCGGTCGCGCTTGCCATCAAAGCGGGGGATTTTTTCGAGCCCGGAACCTGGCCGGGGAGCGCCGCGCCATATGCTCTTTGCAGTTTTCTGGTCGGCGAGGCTTTGGTGTGGGAGGAGTTCAAAAATTTCCACAAGAGGAGCCCCCGTCACCTCAATCGCGAGCGTGGTTTCTCCGGGGGTGATGGAAACAATTCCTTCGGCGCTTGGTGTGGCGACACGCGCAGCGCCCAGGACGCAATCGCCGGTCAGCGCCGGGAGATCGAGCCGCAGGCGCCAGCCAGCAGGCATGGCGGGGAGGGGGATTTCAATATCGTTCCATCCCGCGCGCAGGGCGAAGTGGAAGGATTTGTCCTCGGAGGCGTGCTCCTTAAAGCAGAAGAGTTGGCCATAACCCGCCTGCGGGGTGAAGAGCCTGGCTTGGAATACCTGTGACGGCTCGAGGGGAGCGTTGGTCGTGGGACCAAGGAGGAAGGGATCCCCGCCCTTGATGGGCACAACGAGCTCCTCGCCTTCCTTTCGCAACGGGCCAGTGTCGTTGCCAGATTCCCATACAATAGGGAGCGGCTCGGCCCGGGCGATGAGTGTGAGGAAGAGCAGGAGTGCCGTGCGGAGCATGGCGGAAGGAGATGCGGATATGGGAGGGGGTGTCACGCGTTTTGAGGCGGGAGAGTAGCGCGGACGTCCAGTCCGCCGTTGCCAGCGACTCTGTGGCGTCACAGGCCCGTAAGCGCGCTGGATGGAGGCGAACCTGCACTCTTGCCGTGCGTCCCACGTCACGGACTACCCCTGGTGGCCGGTCGGGGTTGGATGGCGTGGCGGAAGGTTTCTCGTTTTGTCTTTTGCAAATTGTCGGAGGGACTTGTTCCCAAACGTCCGCCAGGTGAGGTGCGGCAGTCCGAGTCCTCTACAACTCGAACGCTGGCGCAAGCCAGAGCAACCTGAGGTGCAACGGAATTTTGGACCGGTTTGTTGTTTAGTTAGATGAGAGGATGAGGGATTCGAAGTGGCTGGGGGATTTGTAACCGAGGGAGGAGTGC
>JAYUWZ010001079.1:0-5615 GCA_043753265.1 Verrucomicrobiaceae bacterium | reverse complement strand
GCTGAAGTGGACGTTCCTGCCGAAGGAGACCGACAAGCCCATCTACCTCGCGGTCAATGCCGATGAGTCGGAGCCCGGCACGTTCAAGGATCGCTACATTATGCACCAGGATCCGCACCAGTTGATCGAAGGCATGATTATCTCATGCTTCGCGGTCGGTGCGAATCTCGCGTATATCTATATCCGCGGGGAGTTCCCGGAGGGTGCGCAGATCCTGGAGAAGGCGCTGAACGAGGCATGGCAGCGCGGTTTTCTCGGGAAGAATATTTTAGGCAGCGGGTTCGACCTTAACATCTGGGTGCATCGTGGAGCAGGTGCGTATATTTGCGGCGAGGAAACGGGCTTGATTGAATCGCTGGAGGGCAAGCGCCCGTATCCGCGCATCAAGCCTCCGTATTTCCCGGCAGTGCTGGGGCTCTACATGTGCCCGACGATCGTGAACAACGTGGAGACGCTGTGCAACGTGAAGCACATCGTGGGCATGGGCGGCGCGGAATACGCGAAGCTTGGCAAACCAAACAACACGGGCACGCGCATCCTGTGCGTGAGCGGCGACGTGCAAAAGCCGGGCTACTACGAAGTCGAGGTGGGCAGCATCACGATGGGCCAGCTCATCAACGATGTGTGCGGCGGCATGAAGCCAGGGCGGAAGCTCAAGGCAATCATTCCCGGCGGTTCGTCCGCAAAGGTTTTGAGGGCAGGGGAGGTTTACAAGGTGAAGGACAAGGAGATCACCCTGGAGGATATCCCGATGGATTTCGATACCATCGCAGCCTGCGGCTCCATGGCTGGCAGCGGCGGCGTCATCGTGATGGACGACAGCCGCGACATGGTCTGGGCACTGAACAACGTAAACGAATTTTACGCACACGAGAGTTGCGGCCAGTGCACGCCGTGCCGCGAAGGTGCGCAGTGGATGCGCAAGATCACCGATCGCATCGTGGCGGGTGGTGGCACGGACAAAGATCCAGCCCTGCTCAAAAACGTCGCCGACAACATCGCCGGTAAAACGATCTGTGCATTTGGCGAAGCCTGCTCCTGGCCCACGCAAAGCTTCCTGGCGAAATTCCCCGAGGAGTTCGCGGTGAAGTCCGTAAAGACCCTGCCGCCGCCAATGCCGCCGGAATACACTTCCACGGAACTCACCGAGAAAGAGAAGATCGAGCCAGTGCCGGCCCCGCGCGGCAATTCACAAGAAATCATGGCTCCTGCTGCAACCCGATAATTTCCGATGTCCACTGCCACTGCAGAAACGGTTCAATTGCTAAACGTCCAAATCGACGGCGTCTGGCACCAATTTCCCAAGGGAACGCGCGTCATTGAGGCGTGCCGCCAGGCCGGGAAGCTCGTGCCGCACTATTGCTACCACCCGAAGCTCTCCTCGCCGGGCAACTGCCGCATGTGCCTTATCGAAATGGGCACGCCGAAGATGACGCCGGACCGCAAGCCAGTCATCGGTGCCGATGGCAAGCCGGAGATTGGCTGGATTCCGCGCCCGCAGATTTCCTGCGCGCAGGACGTGAGCGAGGGGCTGGGTGTGCGCACCGACTCACCGATGGTGCGCGAGTGCCGCCAGGGCGTGATGGAGTTTCTGCTTATCAACCATCCGCTCGACTGCCCGATTTGCGATCAAGCGGGTGAGTGCAAGCTGCAGGAAGTTTCCGTGGAGCACGGCAAGGCTGGCTCCCGTTTCCTCGAGCGCAAGGTGAAGAAACCGAAGTCGGTGGAACTTGGGCCCCGGGTGACGCTCGACGCAGAGCGCTGCATCCTTTGCACGCGCTGCATCCGCTTCATGAAGGAAGTGGCGAAGGAAGACGTGCTCGGCATCGTGGATCGCGGCACTTTCAACAGCATCGCGTGCCACCCGGACCGCATCCTCGATAACAACTACTCGCTCAACACGGTGGATATCTGCCCCGTGGGCGCGCTGACGTCGTCGGACTTTCGTTTCAAGATGCGCGTGTGGTTTTTGAAGGAGACCTCGACCATCGACGTGAATTGCGGCACGGGCAGCAATATCGTTATCGGTTCGCGCGAGAACGTGATTTATCGCATCACCCCGCGCGACAACGACGCGGTGAACGGCCCGTGGATGCCGGATTCGCACCGCCTGAATTTCAAGTTCGTAGCCGACCCCGCCCGCCTCACGGCGCCAGTTGTGCGCCCTCAAATCGGGGAAGAGGCACCGACGTGGCAGCAGTCCATCAACCTCGCGGTTGAGGCACTTCGCAAGAACGCGGGCCGCGTGGCAATCATCGCCAGCGGGCGTGCGACCAATGAGGAGCTTTTCCTCGTGAAACGTCTCGCTGCGGCTGTGGATGCAAAGGCGCTCGACATCGTCTCACGCACCGGTGCTGCCGACGGAATGCTCATCGCAGCGGACCGCAACCCAAACACCTCCGGCGCAAAGCTGATGGGCGTGGCAACCGGCAAGCTCTCTGAGATCGTCGCCGGTGTGCGCGATGGCAGCATCACGGCACTCATCGCCCTCGGCGAAGACGCGCTGGCCACCGGACTCACTCCGGAAGACCTCGCAAAACTCGACATTATCGCGACCGACATTCTGCCCACCGCCACCACCGCGAAGGCTCGGGTGGTTCTGCCCGCCAGCGCCTGGTGCGAGAAGCGCGGCTCGATGATCAATGTGAAGGGCCGCATCCAGCGTCTGAACAAGGCCGTGAACGCGCCCGGCGCGGCGCACGACGACTGGGAGATTCTCCGCGACCTCATCCTCGCGCTGTCCGGCAGCAACGGCCTGCACAGTATCGAGGACGTCTTCAAGGCCATGGCTGCTGAGACTCCGGCGCTGGAGGGGCTCACCCTCAGCCGCATCGGCGACCTCGGCGTCGACCTTTCCGCCAAACTTTCCGCAGCTCAATGATCACGCTCGCATTTCTCAGTTCCATTCCGTGGGAATCGCTCTTCTGGGCGATTGGTAAAGCCGTGTTCATCATCTTCCTCGTGGTGCTCCCGCTGGTGAGCTACACGGTGTATGCCGAACGGCGCGTGAGCGCGGCCATCCAGGATCGCGTGGGTCCGAACCGTACCGGGCTCCCCACAACGCTCCTCGGATTCAAGAAGGACTTGCAACTCTTTCTAGGCGGTCTCGGGCAGCCGATCGCAGACGCCGTGAAGTTCATCCTCAAGGAGGATTTCACCCCAGGGCACGTTAATAAATTCTATTTCTGGCTGGCTCCGTGTCTCGCCATGCTGCCGCTGATTTCGCTCAGCTTCATCCCGTTTGGCAGCAGCATCAATGGCGAGCCTCTTGTGATTGCCGATGTGAATGTGGCGGTGCTCGGCATCTTCGCCGTCACGGGTGTGGGCGTGTATGCCATCGTACTCGCGGGCTGGTCCTCGAACTCGAAGTATCCCTTCCTCGGTGCCATCCGCAGCAGTTCGCAGATGATTGCCTATGAGCTCTCGATGGGCCTGAGCATCATCCCGGTGCTCATGGTGTTCGGCACCACGAGCCTCACAAGCATCGTGAATCAGCAAGTCGCCAATGGCTGGACCATGCTTCCTTTTTGGGGCGAAGGATGGACGACTCAGCGCTGGCTGCTGCTCATTCCGCTGACCATCAGCCTCATCGTGTTCACCATCTCGGTCTTCGCCGAGACGAACCGTCTGCCTTTCGACATGCCCGAATCCGAGACGGAACTCGTGGCCGGTTATCACACGGAATACAGCTCGATGAAGTTCGCGCTGTTTTTCCTCGGTGAATACGTAGCGATGATTGTCGGCAGCGCGCTAATCGTGGTGTTCTTCTTCGGCGGCTGGCATATCCCGGGTCTGCCGAATGGCGATGGCACGGGCGGATTCGAATGGCTGACCTGGTTCTACGCTTGGTTCCCCAACTGGGTCTGGGGCATTGCGAGCATCGGGGTCTTTTTCGCGAAAGTTTCCGTTCTTCTCATCTTCTTCATTTGGGTGCGCTGGACACTCCCGCGCTTCCGCTTCGACCAGCTCATGAAGCTTGGCTGGCTCTATCTTTTCGAAATCGCGCTGGTGAACGTTCTGCTCACCGCTGGCATCATCGCATTTACCCAAAAGTAACCACTCCATGGCTTACGTCGTACCTCGTCCAAACCTGACTTTCTCGGAGAAGGCCTACCTTCCGAGCATTCTGAATGGCCTGAAGATTACCTTCGGCCACTTCAAGAAAATGATCACCGGCAAGACCAAGGTGACCATGCAGTATCCCGAGGAGAAATGGGATGCCGAGCTGCCCGAATATTATCGCGGTGCGCCGACACTGGTCAAAGACGACCACGATCGTGAACGCTGCGTGGCCTGCCAGCTCTGCGAATTCATCTGCCCGCCTCGCGCCATCACGATCACTCCCGAGGAAATTCCCTCCGGTGATCGATTTGAAAAAGTCGAGAAGCGCCCCCTCGAATTCAAGATCGACATGATCCGCTGCATCTACTGCGGCATGTGCGAGGAGGTCTGCCCCGAGCAGGCCATCTTCCTGCGCAAGGACTACGCCATCACCGGTGTCACCCGCGCCGAGATGGTTCACGACAAAAAGAAACTTTACGAACTGGGCGGCGTCTTCAAGGGCCTCGTGCACAAATGGAACCCGGAAAAGTAGGAAGCTAAATTGATGAACCCACTTCTCTTCTGGTTTTTTTCAGGTCTGATGCTCGCCTTTGGTATTGGCGTGGTGATCAACCGCAACCCGGTCGCCAGCGCACTCAGCCTCGTGGTGAGCTTCCTCTGTCTCGCCGCACTCTACGTTGGCCTCGATGCCTATGTGCTCGGCGCCCTGCAGGTGGTTGTCTACGCGGGTGCGGTGATGGTGTTGTTCCTATTCATCATCATGCTGCTCGACTTGCGTGCGGAGGTCCGCCGCAAGTTCAACAAGATTGCCATTGTGGGCGGTTCCGCGGTCGCCATCGCGTTTGCAGCGCAAGTGGTGGGAGTGCTCGGCAAGCATCCCCGCGGTGACCAAAACTTCCCCGCACTCACCGGCCTCGCAGCAGGGGAGCAACTCAACGATCTCAAGCTCATCGGCGAGACCCTCTTCTCAGCTCATAACCTTCCATTCCAAATCGTCGGTGTGCTCATTCTCGTGGCCACCATCGGCGTAATCGTCATCTCCAAGCGCGAACTCAAGTAACGCATGACACTTACTCTTAACCACTACCTCCTCGTCAGCGGACTGCTGTTCTCCATCGGGCTCGCCGGGGTGCTGCTCCGCCGCAACATCATCATCATCTTCATGTGCCTGGAGTTGATGCTCAACGCCGCGAACCTCTCGCTCGTCGCGTTCAGCCGCTTCAACGTCGGTGCGGATGGCCTGCCCAACTACAATGGACAGGTGCTCGTGTTCTTCATCATCACCGTGGCCGCCGCCGAGGTGGCTGTCGGGCTTGCAATCATCGTCGCCCTCTTCCGCGCAAGGCAGACCACGCACGTGGAGGATATCACTTCTCTCAAGTTCTGATTGCCGCCAACCCTACTCACGAATTTTGAAAGTTCCGCACTAGTTGCGGTTCGATAAAATGGAAACTTTTTACATACCCTGGTTCATCCTTCTGAATCCGCTCATCGCGGCAGCGTTGATCCTTTTTGCGCTCCGGCGCAGCGCCTCCTCGAGTGTGGCAGTCTCG
>JAYUWZ010001078.1:0-5615 GCA_043753265.1 Verrucomicrobiaceae bacterium | reverse complement strand
ATCTTCAACTCGTAGATTGGCTCCGCAGTGATCCGGGCCACGAGGATCTCGTGCAGCCTCCGCCATGCATAGTGGAAGCGCTTCAGCCTGCGCACACTTTCCTCCACGGAGAGGCCAGGATTGCGCGCAGCGTCAAAATCGGCAAGGCCTGCAAGCGCCGGGAGATTGTAGAGCGGACGATAGGGATTGCTCATGGGTGGAATGTAGGGGAATTGGCCGGGCGTGCAACTCTGTGGACCGACGCTCTGCGTCGGTATTTGTTTACCCTTTCTTTACGATGTCATTCTGAGGGAGCTTTAAGCGACTGAAGAACCCCGTGGAATTTCATGGCGATCCCATTGCCTTTGAATTTAGAAAGTAACTCGCCGCAAGAGGGTCGGGCCGCAATAAGCCTCCACTAATTCCTCTTCGGAAACAGAGGCGACGAAGGCTCCAGCCTTGACCCACCACCCAGCCCGCTCGGCCCACCCTGCCTTGGCTGCGGCGGGCGTGGCCGTGTGTTCGCTGGCTTCGGTGCGGGAGTGGGCGTTGCGGCAGGCCTCACCGGTGGTGGTGGTTGCTTCGCCCTGATTGCTGCTGCGCGCTCGGCGGCGTCGGCCTGCGCGGCCTCGGCACGGACCTTCGCCCGCCATACGTCGGCTTCCCAGGGGCTGGTGGGATCCCATCCGCGCTCAGCTTGCTTCACTTCCAACCGGGCCTTGACCTTGCGTGGACGACTGGAGGCTGTGTTGGATTTGATCTGCGGGGCAAAGAGCGTGAGCGCGCCTGCCTCAAAGATGTCTGGCGCGGCGGAGGTGGCGGGCGAATTGAGCAGATGCAGCCCTACTTTTCCAATGGGCTTGATATCGAAGTCTTCACGGATTTTTCGGAGTTCTGCATTGATCATCCCGGTGTCTGGCCCGCCGCAAACCATGCCCCCACCGGCTTTCGGCGCGATGTAGGTCACATTGGTGGTCAGAGGTAGAATCTCACGGAGGCGCTCTTGGGCAACGAACTTTCCGAGATAGCTTGGTGCATCGATGTCGGCGACGGCGATGAAGGAGTAATTCCCAGGACCGATATCGAATTCCACATCCACCTTGCTGTCGTAGCCCTTGCTGCTCTGCGCCTCGGGCGGCAGGGGGGCCCACCCGACAAATTCACGCGGCCGGTGCCACCGCCAGGCGACCCAAGCGGGAGCCCATTCATTCCCGGGGACCCACACCCAGCCAATCTCCGGAAGGCGTGCCCAGCGTCCATAGTGGTATACTGCCCAGCCGAATGGCTCGTTGCTTTGCCACGTCCACCCAAAGTCAGTGAAATGCCAGCGCCCATCCGCGTAGGGACGCCAGCCGTGGCCTTTTCCGATAGACACGGTGGGACGCCATACAAATCCATACCGGTCCGTTTCAATCCAATCCCCCATGGCCTCCAGCGGGGCATGAAACAACGCGATGGTCTGCCGTATGGCTGCCTCCTGCGCCTGTTTTACAGCGGCCTCACGCGCCTTCGCGTCCGCCACCGCGCGTTCTGCCGCCATGCGCTCGCGCTCCGCCCGGAATCGAATCACCGCGAGTTTTTCGCGCTCCTCGGTGTTCTTGGCCTCGGCCATGGCGATGGCTGCCTTTTGCTCCGCTGCAATCGCGGCAGCTTCAGCTTGGGAGGCCTGCTCGGCTTCGGTCATCGCAGCCTTGTCCGCCTTCAGTTTTGCTTTGTCGCTCACGAGCTTTTCCTTCTCCACCTGCAATCGTGCGCCCTCCGCCTCCAGTCGCCTCGCCTCCGAGACGAGGGCGTTTTTCTCAGCCTCTGCCGCAAGCCGTTCGGCTTCGCGCTTTTTCTCCTCGGCCAGTTCCTTCGCCGCAGTGAGCTGTGCCTTGTCCTTTTCCAGTTGTGCACGCTCCGCCTCCAGCTTCTGCCGCTCGGCATCCTGCGCTGCGTTCTTTTGAGAATCGCAGGCGGACAGGCACACGGCACCTGCGATAAGGAGGAGTCTATATTTCACCACGCAAGGTGACTTGACCTTGAGCCTTTGCGCAAGAGAGGAGTGTTATGGTTTTTATAAAAATGAAGTATTCTTCAGGGCGAAGAAGAGGGATGGCGCTCTCCGAGCCCCACACGGCACTGCCGTCTCTTCGCGAGTTACCATTTGGGCATGCGTGAGGACAGCCGGAGGCCACTTCTAAAAAAATGTGCGCTTTGCATGTTTTCGAGGATAAGGGCGAGCATTTCCTGAGTTCCTGCTTTTCCTGAGCAGCATTGAAGCACGCGTCGCGTCGACGCGAGTGTCCAAGCCAATGTTCCCCTGTATTGCTTCGCGTTCTTTGCTTTGCTATGTTTGAAAATGAACGCAAGACGCGCAGATTTCTGTGTTTTTGGCGTCCCCCCCTGAAGCCCATCTCCGACCTGCGCCTTCCATTGGGTGTTGGATGTTGAGCGTTGGGCGTTGGGCGTTGGGCGTTGGGCGTTTTGCACGCGGAATGATTCCTTTGGTTGCGGCTCTGCCGCCCTGGGCTCTTCGTAGTCCTCCTTCTTCGTGCCTTCGTGGTTCCTTCCTTGGCGTCTTGGCGGTTCACTCGCCTTGGTTCCGGCTCGACCGCGTTAGGTTACTTGCAGCCTTTCAGTTCAACGCCGGGTCGTCAGGAGCCTCCGCCACCATCTTGAACCACGGGCCAAAGGAACTCGTAAGGTCCCGCCACACTATGGGAGCGCGCTCAATTTCCAGGACATCCTCCACATCCGCCCTGCGCACCATCCAGGCGCGCTGCGCGAGTTCGCTCTCCAACTGGCCTCCACCCCATCCGCTGTAACCCACGAATCCCCGCACGGTATGGTGTTGCGCGGACGCAAGCTCGGCAGCTTCCTCCAGGGAAATATGGTGACGGCACTCGAGCAAATTCGTCTGCGGATGCCATCGAAAAGCGGCAAGGATGAGCTGGTCGGTCTGCACCGGGCCCCCGTGAAGCACGGGTACACGGGCGAGATGCCCGAGCGGGTTTTCCTTCAGCAGATCACCGAGGAGTTTCCCTGTGGGGCGGTTGATGATCAGGCCGAAGCTTCCTTCCTTCTCATTATGATCGGGGAGGACGATCACACACTTGTTGAAGTTGGGGTCGGTGAGGCTCGGATGAGCAATCAGGAAGCTGCCTGCGAGGCTGGTCGTGGTGGACGCCGGTTCGCGCACACCGGAAAAAATACGCGGAACATGACGATTGTCGAGCGATGCCCGTGAAAATCTGGAGTAGCACAGATTTCCAATCTGTGCGGCAGCCGACGGTCCCCGGCGGCAGTTTGTATTCCAAAGGCTGAAGCATGCTCCTGCACCAGAAGCGCTAGCCGTGGCTGGCTGATGTGAACCCGCCGCATTTTTTCCAGAACCACCCTCCCCAGATTTCCGTTCCCACGAATAATGCAGACTCTAACAGCGAAATCTTTTGCCAAGGGCATGGCCTGCCTCCTACTTTCCCGCGCCTTATGGCCCGCCGCGCCAGCTCCGCTACCAACCCCGCATGGTTCCTCGCAGCCGCAATCCTCGTTGCTGCGGCTATCCTCGTGGGGTGGTGGCTCAAATCGCGGGTGAGCGACCCTTTCCGCACCCTGCCTGTCTTCCCCATCTCTGAATACATGCAGAATGCCGACTCGCTCCGGGGGAATACCTACAAGCTGGATGGCGTCATCGGCCAGTCGTTAAAAGCCACCAACGAAGCCCGGCTCTTCGAGGTCATCGTGGGTTCCGATTCCGTGAGCGTGATGGTGCCCTCGGGGTTCAACAACCTCGACCTCCGCAAAGACGGACGCTTTCAGTTCAAAGTGGAGGTCGCGGAAAAAGGAATCCTCCGCGCAAAGGATATTCGGAAGGAGTAGCATCCCCTAAAAAGTGGGTCCGGGAGGAAAGCAAAACCACTCGATCGGACAAAGGATCGAAGCACTTGCGAGCGATGGGCAGTTGGGGAGCGCGGGCGCCCTCGCCCGCTGCCAGAGGCGCCCCGCCTCTGTGCATCGCGGCAAACCTCTCATCACCTTCAAATGGAGTTATCGCCCCCCACTTCTAATCACACCCGGCAGCTCCCTGCCACCTAAATGCCCCGTGACACGATCGGTCAAATGGCATACATTTCCCCCATGGAAAACGGAGGAAGGACAGACAGGGCCGCGAGGAACCAAGTGCACAAATCACCCAGGAAAGAACAAATTCTTTCCTACGTCGGCTTCTGCCCGCAAAAACAACGGAAAGCGTATCGCGCAACAACTGCAACAACCCCCCTCCAAATCGGCCCCAACGCTCCCGAATCCCACGTCGCACTTATCGCCGATAATCCGTTCCTATCTCGCAATAATCTCAAAATCAAGCGCTTGCGTTTCGGGATTATCGGCGACGCCCGATCGCCGATAATCGCCGATCCCATTCGCTACACCCTGCGCAACAACTGCAACAACCTGAATCCGCCCATACTCCAGATCGGTGCCCTGCGTAATCTGTGGTTTTGCACATCCATCGCCGATAATCCTCCACTTGGTGGCCCGACGCTCCGCGCCAGGTCCCAAACGATCCTCCGAAAACCATCTCCCATGGCATCCATCGTCGACGGCCCCAACGCTCCCGACGCCCTCATCGCATCTATTGCCGATAATCCGTTCCCATTCCACAACAGTTTCAAAATCAAGCGCTTGCATTTCGGGATTATCGGCGACGCCCGATCGCCGATAATCGCCGAACCCATTCACCGCAACCTGCGCAACAACTGCAACAACCCCCGCGGTGCATTACCGTTTCACAAGGGCGTGGACCCACCTTTGCTCCTTCAGCCCATCCCGCTTTGCCCTACAATATGGCCCGGAAGGAGCTAACACGATTGAGTGTTGAATGTTGAACATTCAAAGCCGATTATCCTCCCACCTGTAACCGCCATGAATACCCCGCGATTCGCCGCTTGTCTCCTTGCTGCCAGCACCGCCCTTGCGCAGGTGCCTGATCCGGCCCCTGCACCAGCCCCGCCTGCCGGTGGTGGCCCTGCCCCCGTGGGCCAGACGGCACCACCTGCAAAGCCTGCCCAGCAGACGCCTTTTGGCAATGAGGTCCCCGTGATGGACCCCGGAAGCGAGATCGTGAGCTTCAATGGCAAGAACTGGAATGTGGCGAACAATCGCATTTTCCAGGCACGCTTTGAAAAATTTCTGAATGCACCCGAAGCCACCGCAAAGGAGGATGCGGAGTATCGCTACATCGTCCAAAACATCCTGGCCTATCTCGCTCCCGGCAATGCCACGCAGCAAAACCTGGATGCCGCCTTCAAGCTTCTGCCCTATGCGGGCCGTTACGATATCGATGCCCATCTGTGCGATTCGCTGGCCGACGCGGTGTACGCTGTGTGGCAGGCCCAGCGGAACCAGGGCCGCCTCGCCTCGGCAAATGCGGCACTGGAAGACGAACTGAAAAAGCTGGAGTGGAATCTCCAAACGGTGACGGAAGGCCGCAAACTGCAAACAACACCCAGCGGCACGACGAGCGGTCGCGGGGCTGGCGGCAGACCGGGTGGCGGTGGAGGAGGCGGCGGCGCTGCTCCACAGGGCGGGGGAGCAGTAAATCCCGCGAATAGCACCGACTACCAGACGGCAGGTTACACAAGGCGGCACGCGGA
>JAYUWZ010001077.1:0-2580 GCA_043753265.1 Verrucomicrobiaceae bacterium | reverse complement strand
AGAAAGGATTTCAGGTGGTGGTGGAGCAGGAAGGGCAGTTTGCGAAATCCAGCGTCTACAACTGCTTCGCCAGGCGGAAATAAGGGCGCGGATGTTTTATGACCACGTCTGCCGCCTTCACCATTCAAGCTTCATGGCCGGGCGGGTGGCGGCGGGCGGCCCAGGCGGCCCAGGCGGCGACCAGCAAGAGCCCTAGTGCGCTTGCGTAGAGACTGCTCCTGAACCCTGTTGGCTGGTAGCGGAGGTGGATGCGCGTTGCGCCATCCGGCACGGCAATCTCCGTGCTGAGGTTGGCGGCGGGCTTCATCGCTAGAACGGCTCCTGAATCGGAGGTGGCGCTCCATCCGGGGTAAGGCGTATCGGTCCGCAGAATGGACCCTGCGGGGCCGTCGCCGATGTGCAAATCGAGGGTGTTGAGGGTTTCGCTGGCGATGGTCACTTTCCGTGGCGCACTGCCCGCCCATTGGAACCGCGCGGGGTGTCCGGCAGGGCGGGGCTCAAGGGTGCCATTGTGGGGGCGCTTAAAGTCGGCAAAGCCGGCCCAGTCGGTTCGTTCCCGATCATAATAGTTATCCGGGGTGAGGGCTGCATAGCCATGAAGGACATGCATTTTGTAAAAGATGGCGAATTCACCCTGGAACGCGGGGCCCTGGGGGTGATCGAGCGTTTCTGCGAGGCGTAGAAAGCCGGGGTTCAAGCGCTGGGAGAGGGCCTGGTGCTCAGGGCCACCGGCAAGCAGACGATGCCACATTTCGCGGTTCACTTCCGGGGTCGCTCCACGGGTAAAGGCGAGGACGCCCGCCAGGTTAAGCCCCAGCATGACGGGAACCGAAATGCGCCGCCACTGCGGGCGCGCGACGACGACTGCCAATGCGACGAGGCCGTGCCAGTTGAGCATGACTTCCAACTTTGAAAACCCGACGGCGGAGGGATACCACTCCACCTGGGCGCGCCGATAGGCCAGGCTGACCCCGTGGGTGTGAGCCTCCATCATGGCGAGGAGCCGTGGCTTTAGCATGGGGTAGACGATGAAAATCGCCACGGCGGTGCCTACTGCGATGAGGATGCTGAAGCCGATGAGAAGCCGGGTGGCGCTCCGGTTGGGGGCGGTCTCGCGCAAGAGGGCCTCGGTCCCGAAGGCAGCCAGGACGATGGAGCCCATGACCATGATGCCCACGAGCCGGTAGTAGAAGACCTTGGCAAGGGGTGGGACGGTCATGACCACGAGGTAGGCGATGATTAAAAGAATCGCGCATCGCCGCGCACCACCCCCGGAGTCAGACAGGAAAGAGGGGTGCTGCCGGAGGCTGCGAAAGCCAAACCACGCAAGGAGCAGCGCGGCCGTGCCCACGTAGGGGAAGAAGTTATAAAGCTTGTAGCTGAATGTGTGATACGAGCCGATAGCCCACGGCCAGATTGCCGCGATGCTGGCGAGGCCATCCCACACATGGGGGGTGATGGATTCGCCTTTCACGAGACGCCGGCTGAGTTGGAAGAGCTCCAGCTCTGGAAATATCACCGGTGCCGCGAGGAGCGCGGAAATGATGCCGGTGGGGATGATAAAGCGGAGGGCACGGTACCATCCAGCCGCACTCCATTTCGCATAGCCCGCCAGGAATGCGGCTGCAAAGACGATGAGATAGGAGTGGGATTGCAGGTTGCCCGTGTAGAGGATCAAGGTCGAGGCGATGCACGCGAGGATGGCGGCGCGCGGAGCAGGCGCGCGCCACAGTTGATCCCAAGCCATCCAGAGCCACGGGTAGTAAACGAAGGCCCCGTGAATCCACGGGTAACCGATGAGGAGGCTGACGTATCCCGCGAACATTCCGCAAAGACCCAATCCTCCCGCGACGAGGGGGCGGACCCCCATGTAGCGAAGGAGGTAAAAGAAGCTTAATCCACCCAGTAGACAGTGGCCGATAAAGACCCAATTGTAAGCCAGTTCGAAAGTGGGGAGCAGGGTAAAGCAGAGCAGTCGCACGGGGTCGGTGACGCTCGCATGGGCATCTGCCAGGAAAGGGCGCCCGCCGTAGGTGTAGGGATTCCACCAGGGAAACTCGCCACGCTGGAGTGCATTGTAGGTAAGCCATTGCACCGGGAGGTCATAGTTTAACTGGTCGGAGTGCCGGACATTTTTACTAATCGTGTCATTGGCAGGATCGACAAAGCGATAGAACTCCGAGGTGGCCGGGGCGACGTCCACCCCGGCGAGCAACGTCCGCCCTCGCATAGCGTCGCCAAACAGCAGAAAGCACAGGAGCAAACCGATGCCTAGAAAAGCGGATATTTCTCTGAGTTTCATCATACGAGCCGGGCTCAACTATCGTGATGGGGCTGGGGCGGCGTTAACCATAGGCTCGACCGACCCCGGAGTGAAGCGCCAGCTTGGGAACTGGTTTCAGTGCGACGACTGATGCGGACTGGAAGTCCGCGCTACATTACGCCACGCAGCCGTTGAGCTCCTTGCGGATTTTGGCTTCGTTGAGGTTTTTGCCGATGAAGACGAGCTGGCTCTGGCGGGTTTCGCCTTTTTCCCAGAGGCGATCCCAGAGGAGGGTGAAGCGGTTGTTCACGCCGTGG
>JAYUWZ010001076.1:0-2582 GCA_043753265.1 Verrucomicrobiaceae bacterium | reverse complement strand
GCCAAGCATCAGTCCGGTCGCGGCCAGGGCTTTGAAAAACCGCTCGGCAGAAACGTCTTCAAGCTCCCCTCCGGCCCGGCCTTCGCCGTGCTCGCGAGCGAAAGCGAGGAGTGGCCCAAGCCTGCCGCTGTCACCGCAGGCGCCCCATTCAAAGGCTACCGCCTCGATGACAAGCAGCGCCCCGCCTTTCGCTACACTGCGGCTGGCTTCGATGTGGAGGACTTCCCGCTCGCAGTCGCCGGGGAAGCCGACGCCTTCTTCCGCCGCACGCTCACCGTGCGCGGTCCCGCTCCCGCCAGCGGCAAACTCTACTTCCGCGCCGCCTCCGGCAAAATCACCAAGGACGGCGATGCCTTCCTCGTGGACGACAAGGTCCACCTCAAATTCCCCGGCACCCAACCCCTCCTCCGCGGCTCCGGCGACAAATCGGAACTCCTCATCCCCGTCCCCTTCGCCAATGGCGAGGGGAAGGTGGTGGAGGAGATTGTTTGGTAGCCTTGCCGAAACCGCAATTCTCAACTACTATTCGCTTATGACGGTGACCGAAATGAAAATGGAACTCAGCAGGATGACTCCTGCCGAAAGGGAGGAACTGTCAGCATTTCTGGCCATTCAGTCGCGTATCGACGATCCGGAGTGGGGAGAAAAAATGAAGCGGCGGTTCGCTGACATGGATGCTGGCAATGCCTATTCCGAAGAGGATATGCTAGCGCTTGAAGCAAAGCTCCAGGCCGAAGGCCGATAATGTTACCCTACGCATTTTGGCTTTCCCGCGAAGCTCTCGATTTTTTTGAATCGCAGTCCGCCTCAAATCGAAAGCGCCTTCGTGATGCCTTCAAGAAAATTGCTGACCGTCCGGATAACTGTGACCGCGAGCAAAATCTTGGAGGATTCCTCATCAGTTACAAAAAAGTCGGCAATTGGGTGATTACCTACCGTGTCGATGCCCCAGTCAAACGGGTCATGATTGGTGATATCACCAACCACCAATAATCCTCTCCTTTCCCACCCCAATGAAACCACTTCTCCTTTCCGCATTAACCCTCCTCGCCTGCGCCACCTTTGCCGCCGACAAGCCCGGCGCCGAGGCCGACTACTACCGTATCATCACCATCCCCACGCCGCAAAAGGACGGCAAGGCTGTGACCATGGAGGCTGGCTCGCTCTGCGTGCTCGGGCCGGACAAGCTCGCGTGCGCCTCCCGCATCGGTGAGATTTGGGTCGGCGAAGGCGTGATGGGCGACGCCCCGAACCCAAAGTGGACACTCTTCGCCTCAGGCCTGCACGAGGTACTCGGCCTCACCACGAAGCCTGGCGACAAGGAGGGCTGGCTCTACTGCACCCAGCGCGGCGAGGTCACCCGTATGCGCGACAGTAATGCCGACGGTCGCGCCGATCTTTTCGAAACCGTGAGCGGTGGCTGGGGAATCAACGGCGACTACCACGAATACACCTTCGGCTCGAAGTTCGACAAGGAAGGCAACATGTGGCTCGTCCTCTGCCTCACCGGCTCGTTCAACAGCGCCAGCGTCTATCGTGGATGGACCTTGCGCGTCACTCCCGAGGGGAAAATCATCCCTACATGCAGCGGCGTGCGCTCGCCTGGGGGCATTGGATTCAACTCCGCCGGCGACGTCTTTTACACAGACAACCAGGGCCCTTGGAATGGCGCATGCAAGCTCCAGTGGGTCAAACCTGGCGCATTCGTCGGCCATCCCGGCGGCAACAAATGGTTTGATCAACCGGAGACAAAGGATGCTATCACCGCGGCTGGTTTAAAGAAGCCCAACGAGCCCAAGAGCGGCTCCCGCATCCATATCGAGCGCAAGCAAATCCCCGAGCTGCTCCCACCCGCCGTCTATTTCCCGTATCCCAAGATGGGCCAGAGCGCTGCGGGCCTTGTCTGCGACACCACGGGTGGAAAATTCGGACCGTGGAAGGATCAGCTTTTTGTCGGCGACCAGACCCACAGCACAGTGATGCGCGTGGCACTGGAAAAAGTGAACGGCAATTACCAGGGCGCATGCTTCCCATTCATGAAGGGCTTCGACAGCGGCTCGCTCGCCTTGGAATATGCGACCGATGGCTCGCTCTTTGTCTACGGCACCGACCGCGGCTGGGGCGCACGCGGCGGTAAGCCCTACTCCCTTCAACGCGTGGTATGGACCGGCAAGACGCCGTTTGAGATCCACGAGATGCGCGCCAAGGCCGATGGCTTCGAGCTCACCTTCACCGAGCCTGTCGACCCAGCCACCGCCGCAAACGTGGCCAGCTACAAGATGGAAACCTACACCTACATCTACCAAAGCAGCTACGGCTCACCCGAGGTGGACAAGACGACACCCGTCATCAAAAACGCAAAGGTCGGGGCCGACAACAAGAGCGTGCACCTCGTGGTCGAGGGTATTCAGGAAGGCCACGTGCATGAACTGCACGCAAAGGGCATCAAATCCGCCAACGGCACATCCTTGCTTCACGACGCCGCATACTACACTCTTTTTGAAATTCCCTCGAAATAGTGGAATAAATACTATCCACTGACCTCACCAACCAAATCATGAAACACATCCTCACACTCGTTG
>JAYUWZ010001075.1:0-5628 GCA_043753265.1 Verrucomicrobiaceae bacterium | reverse complement strand
GGCGACGTAAAGACCGCCGTGCTCGCCGTGTCGGTGGATAATGGCGCTGAGGCTTACCTCAATGGCAAGCAGGTGCTGAACAATCCCGACTGGAAGGACGCAACCAAGGCCGATGCGAAGGCTGCTCTGAAGCAAGGCAAAAACGAACTCATCCTGGAGGCCAGGAATGAAGATGGCATTGCTGCAGCGGTCGCCCAGCTGAATATCGAATACGCCGATGGCAAGAAGCTCGCAGTCGAAACCGGTCCCACCTGGCAGGCTGCCGCAAAAGGGGTCTCGGAATTTCAACCCGCAGTGGTGATCGCCAAGTATGGGGACGCACCGTGGGGCCGCGTCTTCCATGGCGCTGCCGGTGGTGGCGGTGGCGGTGGCGGTTCCAAGTCGGTCGCCGAGGGCGGAGATTTGCAACTCCCAGCCGGTTTCGCTGCTGAGTTGCTCTACACTGTGCCCAAGGCGGATCAGGGATCGTGGGTGGCAATCACGGTGGATGCCAAGGGCCGCCTCATCACGGGCGACCAATACGGCTCACTTTATCGCGTCACCGTCCCACCCATCGGCGCCACGGATGCCGCAGCACAGACGAAAATCGAGCCGCTGAAGTTGCCCGAGAATTTCCAAGGCGGCGCGCACGGCCTGCTCTGGGCGTTTGATTCACTATACGCGGTGGTCTGCGAGAAGAACGGCAAGGGTCTCTGGCGCCTGCGAGACACCAATGGCGACGACCAGCTCGACAAGGCGGACTTTCTCCGCGAGATGCCCGGCGGCGGCGAGCACGGGCCGCACTCGGTCATCGTGAGCCCGGACGGCAAGGGCCTCTATTTCAATGGCGGCAACCACACGCAACTGCCCAAGAACATGGAGCGCTCCCGCGCGGCCCGTGCGTGGCAGGAGGATCACATCACCCCGCGCCTGTGGGATGGCAACGGCCACGCCAAGGGCATTCTCGCTCCCGGCGGCTACATCTGCAAAACGGATCCCGACGGCAAGACGGTCGAGCTGCTCAGCTATGGTTTCCGCAACCAGTTCGACATCGGGCTCGATGCGAACGGCGAACTCTTCACGTTCGACGCGGACATGGAATGGGACATCGGCTCCCCATGGTACCGCCCCACGCGCATCAACCACGCCACCAGCGGCAGCGACAGTGGCTGGCGCAGCGGCGCGGGCAAATGGCCCACGTATTACCCGGACTCCCTACCCGCCTCGGTGGACATCGGCCCTGGATCGCCCACCGGCGTGGTCTTCGGCACCGGCGCGAAATTTCCCGCGAAGTATCAGCGCGCATTCTACGCGCTCGATTGGACCTACGGCACCATGTATGCCGTGCATCTCACGCCCGATGGCGCCAGCTTCACGGGTGAGAAAGAGGAGTTCGTCGCGGGCAAGCCTCTACCGCTCACGGATGCAATCATCCGCCCACAGGATGGTGCGATGTATTTCACCATCGGCGGCCGCAAAACGCAGAGCGCGCTTTATCGTGTGACGTACACGGGCAAGGAAAGCACCGCGCCCGCGCCGAAGCTCGCGATCACCGCGGAGGCCAAGCTGCGCCACGAACTGGAGAAGCTCCACGAGGAAGGAACCGGCGCCGACGCAGTGGCAAAGGCCTGGCCTTACCTCTCGCACAAGGACCGCTTTGTGCGCACCGCCGCGCGCGTGGCGATTGAGCGCCAGCCCGTCGCGAGCTGGTCGGCCAAGGCACTCGCCGAGACGAATCCGCAAGCAGCCATCGAGGCGCTTATCGCGCTGTCCCGCGTGGGTCGCAGCGAGGCCGCCGCAGCAGCGGCAGCCGAGGCGCAGAAAAAGAGCGGCGTGTCCTCGGGCCCCGTCCACGCGACGCCCGCCGGCGACGTGGAACTACAAAAGCAGGTGCTCGGCGCACTCGCGAAGATCGACTTCAAGACCGTGGCCCCCGAGCTGCGCCAGCCGCTGCTCCGCGCGTGGCAGCTCGCATTCACCCGCTTTGGCAAGCCCGATGCCGCGCTCTGCGCCGCCGTGGCCGCCAAGCTCGACCCGCACTATCCCACCGCCGACCCGCTCATCAACCGCGAGCTCGCGGCGATTTTGATCCTGGTCGATTCGCCCACCGTGGTCGCCAAGACCGTGCCCATGCTCGCCACCGTGCGTGACGTGGTGGCGGACATCGCCACCGAGGGGCTGCTCGCCCGCAACACCGGCTACGCCAAGGCTGCCTACGAAATGCAGAACAGCCGCCCCAATGGCCAGGCCATCACGCTCGCCTACGAGCTCCGCGCCGCCAAGGCGGGCTGGACTCCCTCGTTGCGCAGGTCGTTCTTTGCATGGTTCCCCAGCACCCGTGCGTGGAAGGGAGGCAACAGCTTCAACAAGTTCATGGAAAACATTCGCGCCGAGGCACTCGCCACCTTCGCACCCGCCGAGGAGCGCGCCGCGCTCGACGAGCTGAGCAAGCGCCCCGCCCCGGCTCCCGCGCAAAACGTGGTGATGCCCAAGGGCCCCGGCAAAGCCTACACTGTGGATGACCTCGCCGCCCTCGTGGCAGGCGGGCTGAAGGGTCGCGACTTTGAGCGCGGCAAGGCCATGTATACAGCGACACTCTGCGCCGCGTGCCATCGCTTCGCCGGCGACGGCGGCAGCATCGGCCCCGATCTCACGGGCAGCGGCAACCGCTACACCATCCGCGACCTCGCCGAGAACATTCTCGACCCGAGCAAGGTCATCTCCGACCAGTACGGCAGCGAGGAAATCGCGCTGAAGGACGGCGGCCTCGTGGTCGGCCGCGTGGTCGGCGAGGAAGCCGGCAAGCTCATGGTGATGGCCAGCCCGCTGACGCCCAACGACCTCACGCCAGTGGACAAGGCCACCGTGGCGAGCCGCAAGGAATGGAAGGTCTCGATGATGCCCCCGGGCCTCATCAATTCGCTGAACGAAGATGAGCTGAAAGACCTCATCGCCTACATCCAAAGCGGCGGGAACGCTACCGACAAAGCCTTCCAAAAGTAGGCTACTAGCAAGAAATTCCAGCAACCCGCCCGGGCCTCCGTAAGGAAAGCTCGGGCGGGTTTCTTGTTTTTTGGGAAGGTTGTTTTTTTGTCTACGGGATGAACAACGCCGTTCGAGTTCGCACTGAGCATCCGAACCGAAGGTGGCGCGAAGCGCCCTTTCTAAAACGCGTCATCTCGACCGAACCTAAGTGAGTGGAGAGACCTCACTCTGTCCTTCAAATCTTCCAAGTTCCCACCCGCGCGCACACCGCGACGAAGTGAGGTCCTTCGATTGCTGCTCGCCTCCGCTCGCACCCTGCGGGTTTCCTTCGGAAAGCTATCTCGCTCCGCTCGGTTCGTTCCTCGCTCAGGATGACGCGTTTTTAAAGGCGCTTCGCGCTTCTGTGATTTCGGATGATCGCTGGGCAGTCGAAAACGAGGTCCGTATCCGTATAGAAAATCATGCTTCGTATTAGGGGCGAGGGATGACAAAGATCGTTGACCCTAAGCTGCGTCAGGATATTGGATTTCTCTCTCCTATGATGAATCGTCGCAACTTCCTCTCCTCCACCGCCGCAGCCCTTGCGGGAAGCGCCCTTTTCGCCAATGCGCAGGATGCTGCGGCGCCTGCTGCTGCACCGGCCGTTCGAAGGCGTCCGAAAATCAAAAAGGCGGTGAACATCGGCATGGCGGGCGGGGTGAAGGGCACGGTGGAAGAGAAGTTTAAAGCCATCAAGGATGCTGGCTTTGACGGCGTGGAGCTGAACCTGCCCGACGACCAGTGGGATGTGGACAAGATCAACAAGGCGAAGGCTGCGAGCGGTCTGGAAGTGGCGGGGATTATTTGTGTTCCGCACTGGAGCTCGCCGCTGAGCGACCCGAAGCCCGAGGTGCGCGAGCGCACTGTGCGCGGCCTGCAACTCGCGCTGAAGCAGGGCGGCGAGGTGGGGTGCCACAGCGTGCTGCTGGTGCCGGGGACGGTTACGCGCGATGTCACCTACGAGGCGTGCTGGAAACGGAGCATCGAGGGCATCAAGCGCTGCCTGGAAACCGCCGAGGCCGCCAAGTGCCACATCGCGGTGGAAAACGTATGGAATCGTTTCATCACCAATCCCGCCGAGGCCGTGCGCTACCTTGAGGAAATCAACAGCCCGTGGGTGGGCTGGCATTTCGACATCGGCAATTGTGTGACCTACGGGTGGCCCGAGCACTGGGTGCGCTCGCTCGGCAAAAAGCACACGCGCAACCTGCACTTCAAGGATTACAGCCGCTCCAAGCGCGACAAGGGCGGGCCCGGCGCTGGCTTTGGCGCGGACCTCGGCGACCCATGGATTGCGGACCCCAAGAAAGACGACGGCGTGAACTGGGAAGCCGTGATGAAGGCGCTCGATGAAATCGGCTACGAGGGCTACGGCATCCTGGAAGTCGGCGGTGGCGATGCCGCGCGGCTGAAATTCCTGGCTGAGCGCACGGACTTGCTGATGAACGCGTAGACGCCGGGGGCGCTTGCACCTGCAATTGACCTCGCGCCCCTTCACGTCCAATTTCCTCTCCGCATGAAACGTCTCTCCTTCCTCCTCGCCCTGTGCACTCCCGCGCTGGCCGATGTCACCGTCACCGAAAAACCGGACCGCGTGAGCATCGAAATCAACGGGCAGCTTTTCACCGAGTACCGCCATGGCGATGCGCCGCACGTGTATTACTGGCCGGTGCTGGGGCCGGGCGGCGTGAAGATGACGCGCTCCTACCCCATGGAAAAGGCCGAGGGCGAGGAGACGGATCACGTGCATCACCGCTCCCTGTGGTTTTCGCACGGGCAGGTGAATGGCGTGGATTTTTGGGGCGAGGCCGCGAGCTACAAGGGCACGCCGAAGCATCCGGTGGGCAAGATTGAACATGTGAAGGTGCTGGCGGCGGAGTCGGGCAAAAAATCCGGCCTGCTGCGCACCGAGGTGAAGTGGAGCGCGCCCGATGGCTCGGTGCCGCTGCGTGGCGAACAGGTGCTGCGCGTATTCGACACGCCCGCCACCGAGCGTGTGTGCGACATGGAAATCACCCTCATCGCGGGCGACAAGGATGTGACGCTGGGCGACACGAAGGAGGGAACGGCGGGCATCCGCATCGCCGAGAGCATGCGGCTGAAAGCGCACAAGGGCCCGGGCAAAGGCACCATCCTCAACAGCGAGGGAGCCGAGGGCGGCAAGGTCTGGGGCCAGAAGGCAAAGTGGGTCACGATGTCCGGCCCCATCGGCGAGAAAGTGTATTCCATCACCATGCTGGATCATCCCAGCAATCTGCGCCACCCGACGCGCTGGCACGCCCGGGATTACGGTCTCTTTGCGGCGAATCCTTTCTGCGAGTCGGAGATGGACAAGTCGCAGCCCAAAAACTCCGGCGACTACGTGCTGAAGGCGGGGCAAAAATTGACGCTGAAGTACCGCATCGCATTCACCGAGGGAGATGGTGCGGCGGCGAAATCGGCGGATCGGTGGAAGGAATTTTCCGAGGCGAAGTAGGCGGGGCGGTTTTTTTCTAAATTCAAAAGTCACAGGAGGACGCCGCTTGTTCGTCGGGTAATGTTTAGCCTCTCCTTAATGCTAGAGCGGTTGCCAAAAGTCATTTCCGGATGGCGCACTGAGAGGCGACCAAATGTTGGTCATCCATG
>JAYUWZ010001074.1:0-11717 GCA_043753265.1 Verrucomicrobiaceae bacterium | reverse complement strand
CCATATTCATGGCGAAAGCCGTTTTGCCCATGGAAGGACGCGCCGCGATCACGATCATTTCCGCTCCGTGCAGACCGTCGGTCATCTGGTCAAACGCCTTGAAGCCTGTCTCAAGACCGGTGATTTTTCCGCGGCTGTCGTACAGCTTTTGGATATCGGCGATGGCCCGCATCACCATGTCCTTCATCTCCGGTGCCTTGTCCTTGAAGCGATCCTTCGCGATGGCGAAGATCTCCTTTTCCACCTCATCGAGAAGAATCTGGGGCCGGTCCTGCTCGTCGTAACTCCGCTGCGCGAACGTCGTGCACACGCCGATAATCCGCCTCAGGACGTGCTTCGAAAGCAGCGAGTCGATGTAAAAGCTGACGTTTGCCGCCGAGGGCAGCAACACGAACAGCTCATTCAGGTAAGCCGGGCCACCCACCGCGTCGAGCATGTTGCGGTCACGCAGATGCTCGGCGATGGTGATGAAATCCACGGGCCGGTTGGACTCGCGGATCTGGTACAGCGCCTTGAAGATTTCCGAGTGGGCAGGAAGGTAAAAGCTCTCGTGCGTGAGCCCTTTTTCACCACACAGGTTCAGCGACTCCTCAGGCGCGAGCAAGATCGAGGCAAGCACAGCCTTTTCGGCGTGTGGAGCCTGTGGGAATTCCCTGTGAACTTCCTGTGGATAACCAGCGCCGTCTTTCAGGTCGCCCCGGGAATCTTTTCCCCGGTTTCGTCTGCTTCTCGGATTCGAATCTTTGGAATCCGAGGCCATGGGTTAGCTCTTGTGCTTGGCTTTCGCCTTGGCCTTGTAGCCGCCGGCAGGCTTCTCTTCTTCCTTGGCTTCCTCGACCGGAGCCGGGGCCGCGCCCTTGGCAGCCACGTTCACTTCGAGGGTGGCCGTCACGTCGTGGTGAACCTTCACCACGATCTCGTGCTTGCCGCTGTCCTTGATGGGGCGCTCGAGTTGGATCTTGTGGCGGTCGATTTCGATGTTGCCACCGAGGGCCGCGCGAAGCTTCTCCGCGATGTCGGCTGCCGTGATGGAGCCGAAAGCCTTGCCGGTCTCGCCGGTCTCGAGCTCGATTTCGAGCTTCACCTTGTTGATCTTGCGTGCCAGGTCCTGTGCATCGTTCAGCTCCTGTGCTTCACGCTCGGCGCGCTTGGCCTTGAGCAGGTTGAGGCGGCGGAGCGTGGCGGGCGTGATCTCCAGCGCCTTGCCCTGCGGGATGAGGAAGTTGCGGGCATACCCGGTCTTCACTTTTACGATGTCGGCTTCGGCGCCGAGGTTGTGAACTTTTGCAGTCAGGATGACTTCAGTGGACGTAGACATGATGAAATTTTATAAAATTGGCCGCGAGAAAAGGGCGCGATGGGTAGCGTTATGGTTTTAGGATGTCAAAGGGGTTTTTCGCCCTTTTCCCATTTCCTCTGTAGACGGGCTAAAACTGGTCCCCCTTTTGCATCTTATCCCGCTGCCGGCAGATGGGGCAATTGTCGTTGGGCGCGGAATGGAGCAGCTTGCCGAGGTCTGGCGGCAGCGAAGGCTCACCGCTAATGGCATCGTCCACGCTCAGTCCGTAAAGGGCCATGGCTTTCCCACGTGCCCAGGGATTCCTGAGGGCAAATCGCTTGAACTCTTCATCCGTGAGGAAAGCAGCCTTTTTCTCCGGTTCGGCGAGCCTGGCAAAGGCGATGGCGTCCACAGCTTGGGCAATTTCGGCAGGCGTGGGGTGCTGCTTGGGCGGCTTCTCCGCGGCCCAGGCCGCTTCGAGCCACTGCTTCCAGGCAGGCCAGCCCATATCCTCCAGCACTATAAAGACGGACAATTGGGCCGTGGGGCGCGGGAGATCGTTCTGTTTCTCGAAGTATGGCAGCAGCTTTGCGATGCGAGGTTCCCCGGCGGTCGTCATCTTCAGCGGACGCTGGGTGGAGGTATTCTTTGAGGAAAGAGCGGCGGTTGGCAGGATGGCGTCGGCCTCCGCGCCGACACCAAGCTCAGTAGTCAACGCGCGCAGCGTGACCTGCCGCTCGCCATTTTCACCCACAAGCACGGTTCCCACGGGGATGGTCACCTTAATAGGTGCCGCCCCCGGATTCGAAAGTTTGAGCGAAGCAGTCTCGCGTCCATTCCCGGAAAACTCCGCTGTCACCCGCTTCGCAGCGACCGCCCCGGCAATCGGCTCTGGAACGTCCGCAGCCTGCAAGAGCGCGGAGAAAAGCATTCCAAGAACAGTAAGGCGAACGAGCATGGGATGCCACACTGGACGAATCCCTGGGAAACGCAAACGCGGAGCGGCGCGGCGGGTTGGGGATTGAACCGCGAAGAGACAAAGGCATGAAGGGCCAATACAGAAGGAGCCGCAAAAGACGAAAGAAGACGAAAGAAGACGAAAAAGGGCACTGCGAAGGGCGCGAAGACCGCGAAGGCATGCGGGGGCGGGGTGGTTTGATGATTCGCGGGGATGGGCGGCATCGTGATTTCGGTTCGATGTGGCGGAGGTGGATGTCTCTCTCCGAGCGGCATGTCTGCGTGCTACCGGAGGCCACTTTTCAAAGAGATGGGCGCTTCGCGCTGTGCTTTGCCATGCCGCTCGGAGAGCGCCATCCACCTTCAAGCCGCCTCTTCTCCCAACAAACATGTTTTCTTCCCCCGCTCCCCGGAGTACTGAGCAGCATGGATTTCAAACGGACTCTCTTCCTCAACCCACCTTCGTGGCAGGGTTTCGATGGTGGGGCGGGATCGCGCTACCAGGCAAAGCGCGAGATTCGATCTTTCTGGTATCCCACGTGGCTGGCCCAGCCTGCGGCGCTGGTGCCGGGCGCAAAGCTCGTGGACGCGCCACCGCACGACCTCACAAAGGATGACGTGCTGAAAATCGCGAAGGACTACGAGGTGGTCGTACTGCACACCAGCGCGCCCACGCTCCGTGGTGATGCCGAGCTGGCCGAAGCCCTGAAATCCCAAAAGCCCGACACGAGCGTCGGCATGGTCGGCGCGCAGTCCGCCGTGCTCCCCGAGGAAACGCTTTCCGCGAGCGAGGCGATCGACTGGGTGGGTCGCAAGGAATTTGACTACACCTGCCGTGACGTCGCAGCAGGGCTGCCGCTTTCGGAAATCAACGGACTCAGCTTTCGCCGCGAGGGAAAATTCGTCCATAACCCCGAGCGGGCGATGATCCAGAGTTTCGACGACCTGCCGAGCGTCATGGATGTGTATGCGCGCGACCTCGACATCGAGCGCTACGACATCGGGTATCTTCGCCACCCCTACGTCTCGCACTACACCGGCCGCGGCTGCCCCGCGCAATGCACCTTCTGCCTGTGGCCGCAGACGGTCGGCGGACACAAGTACCGCGCGCGCAGCCCCGAGAACGTGTCGAAGGAAATGGCGCACGCGAAGGATCTCTTTCCCACGGTGAAGGAGTTCTTTTTCGACGACGACACTTTCACCGCCTACCAGCCCCGCGCCCGTGAAATCGCGAAGGGCCTCGGCAAGCTTGGCATCACCTGGAGTTGCAACGCGCGCGCCAATGTCAACTACGAGACGCTCAAAACGATGCGCGACAATGGGCTTCGCCTGCTGCTCGTGGGCTACGAGAGCGGCAACCAGGGCATCCTCGACAACATCAAAAAAGGCATCCGCATCGAGGAAGCGAGGGAGTTCACGGCGAATTGCAAGAAGCTCGGCATCACCATCCACGGGACCTTCATCCTCGGCCTGCCCGGCGAGACGATGCAGACCATCCGCGACACCATCGAATACGCCAAGCAGCTCGACGTCTTCAGCATTCAGGTGAGCCTCGCCGCGCCCTATCCCGGCACGGAGCTTTACCGCCAGGCCGTGGAAAATGGCTGGTTTGCAAAGGACGCCGCGCTCGTCTCCGGCGGCGGCACGCAGCTCGCCGCGCTGGAATACGACGGACTCTCCCGTGAGGAAATTTTCGCGCAGGTGGAGAAGTTTTACAAATCGTACTACTTCCGCGCCCGCCCCATCGCACGCATCGTGAAAACGATGCTCACCGACTGGCAGGAAATGAAGCGCCGCCTCCGCGAAGGAGCCGAGTTCTTCCGCTTCCTGAGAATGCGCAGCAAGGCGTAAGCAAAGTGACCCGCTCTAACCGGCGCTCACGTTGCACTCGGCGATCATCATTTGCGCGAGTGCGCGGCTTTCTGGATCGGAGGACTGCGAGAGCGCCTCGAACACGCTTTGCTGGTCCACAGCGGAGCGGTTTTGGCCAAGCTTGTATTTTCCCTCGATGCGCGTGATGCGCATCTCGAAGGCCACGATTCCGCGCGTCATTTTATCCCGATATTCGACTGGAAGATCGCCGCTCCAGGGCTGCTCCATGCCGCTTTCGAAAAGCGCGATGGTTTGCTGCAGCAGTGCCGCCACTTGATCGGGATCGTCGATGACTCTCGGTGTGCCGTAGGCATGCACCGTGGCATAATTCCAGGTCGGGACGGCGGGGGTGGTTTGATACCAGGTGGGCGAGATGTAGCCGTGTGGGCCGTGGAAAATGGCGAGCGCCTCGCCACCACTGGCAAAGTGCTCCCACTGCGGATTCACCCGCGCCATGTGGGAGATGAGCGTGCCGTGGCCGGAGGCATCGCCGCGAAACAGCATGGGGAGATGGCTGGCAAAGGGAGCGCCGCCATCCTGCGTGATGAGGGTGGCGAAGCTATGGCGCTGGATGAAAGCGGCGAGCTTGGTGGAATCCTCTACGCGAAAGGCTGCGGGAATGTACATGGCGAATGGTCTTGAGGTGATGAACAGGGAAGTGCCGATTGAGAACCCTTCGGAAAGCCCAGGGCACACGCTGGAGAACAGGAACGAACATAAAATGCGTCGAGAAGCATGCTCACAGTGGCGGTGCCCACGTTCGAAGATACGCCTTCCATTCGTGCCATCGGCTAAATGAGAGGCGAAGCAGGAGGGACGGGCTTGCGCAGGTCTTCGTAGATCACAGCCTCAATTTCATCACTGGTCACGTGGGCGATGCAGTTGAGCTTTGCGAGAGCGAGAACCACCTTCTCGGAGATCTCGTCGGCAGTGTGCAGGGCAGTTTGATCAAAGTCGGCGCATTGCTCGGCGGCGATCGTGAGGATCTGCATCTGGTTCACGTAATTGAGCAGAATGTGGTGGGCACCCTCCACGGTCTTTTGAAACACGGCGAACTTCTCCTGCTCGGCGGCCACTTGCGCGGCGTGGGCACGCTTGGTGAGAATGAGCACCAGCAGAGTGGACAGCACCACGAAGACGAAGCCCTTCATGGTTTGCATGGCCGTGAGCATCTCGGTGCCGGCAGCCCATTTTTCCATCAGGTAATCCGTCGTCATTACCCAAATGACTCCAAATAGAAGATACGAGGCTGCGACAGACCAATGGGGCTTCATGCTGGCGGTTCGTCTGCCGGATTTAACAAACCTGTTCAAGCTCGCGGCTTGTCATTTACCTGATTTCGTACCAGGCACGCCGACGGTTCCAGCCTCGGCTCCCCTTCCCTTCAACGCGCTGCCTGCTTTCAAGCGGAGATCGAGTTTATCCATGTCCGTGAACTGGGGATCGCTCCCCCGTGTGCCACCCTCCTCTGCGGAGGGAAGCGTGGCCTCGCTGCGCCCGGGCTGGTCGATGCAAAACCAGTGGTTGCGGGCGAAACGAAATGTGGCGGGGGTGGTGCCACCGCCGATGTTTACGCCACCGGAATTCCACTCGCTGGAATGAAACGCAAAAATGTTATCAGTCACCACGCCATTGCGGCAGGGCACGAAACTGGTGTCGCGGTTTTCTTGCAGGATGCGCAATGCCCAGCGGCCCGGGCGGTAGATCGTGTTGAAGCGCACCGTGGCGCCATCCACTCCCACGAAGGCAACCGGGGAAAGGCTGCCGATGAACGTATTGCCCTCCACCGTGAGATTGCGCGCCTCGGCGCGGGGCGTGCCCTCCGGCCATTGATCGAGCGGGGGCCGGAAATAGGCGGCGCCCGTGCTGCCGCCGAGGTTTACCGCGCGCGTCCCCGCGTATTCAAAACGGTTGCGCGCAATAACGATGCCGCTGCTGCCGCCCTTTGCCTGCACTCCATTCCCACCCGTGGCTTGCACCTCTGGGCGATGGCGAAAGGCGCAGCCAGTCACCACGCCATCGTGGCAGCCCACCATGTCGATGCCGCTGCCACTGCCCACGCCCCAATCGGCGAGGATACAATCCTCGACCCGGAAGCCATGGATACCGGAGAGCTTGATGGCATCGCAGTTTCCGCGAGGGCCGATATTGGAAATGCGCAGGCCCTTCAACACGAGGCCTCGCGGCACCGCCGAATACTGCCCGCCATCGTCGATGCTCAGGCCATTGGCCTTGGTCCCGGTGATTTCGAGATTGTGCAACTCGACGAACGCGGGATTGGCGAGGTGCAGTCCATTGCCCCCGCCGCTGATGCGCGGCGGGCGCTGTGGATCGGCCCCGGCGAGGATGATGGGTTTTTCCGCTTCGCCGCGGAGGTTCTTAAAATACGAGTCGCCCTCGTACTGGCCGGGCGCGAGCTCGATGCGTGTGCCGGGCTGGGCAGAGTTCACTGCTGCGCGGAGTTCCCCGGTGGTGGTGACGCGCACCACCTTTAGCGAGCTGGCGGCAGGCTCGGCTGCGTGGCCTGGATGCGAGGTGCCGAGGAGAACGGCACAGGAAAGCAGCGCGAAATGGACTGTTCGAAGGAGGAAGAGCATGGCGGGAGAATAGCGGTATTTGGCCAGATGCAAGACCGGGAGCGACTCGCTCGTTTCCCTCCACCCACTTTTAATTCTCTGCGCCCCGTTGCTCCGCCCGGGGATTTCCTACTCGGTGGTTTTTGCCTGAAACTGCGAGGGCAGCCACTCGGCCCATGATTCCACGTGGGCTTTCATCGCGTGCTCGGCGGCTTCCGGAGCCCCTGTGGCCAGCACGGCGAGCAGGCGCCGGTGCGCACGCACGGTGACGTTGCGGGGCTCGATGCTGTTGTTTTCCTGCACGCGGTGGATGTGCGCGAGCCACATCTCGAACTGCGGCCGGATGATTTGCCACGCGGACATGAGACGCCTGTGCCCTGCCACTTCCATCACATACTCGTGCAACTCGACATCGAGCTTGCTGAGATCCGCGAGATTTGTGGAGCGCTCCTGCTCGCGAATGTTTTTCTCGATGGTCGCGGTGTGCTTGGGTGCCCAATTGCGGGCCGCCCAGAAGGCACCGAGGCTTTCCAGCGCCACGCGCATGGAGCTGATCTCGGCAAAGTCCTCCGGTGTCATTGTGCACACGCGAGTACGGCCGCGCGGATCGAAGTAGATGAGACCCTCGCGCTCCAGCTGGATGAGGCACTCGCGCACGGGGCTCCTGCTCACGCCGAACTGCTCCGCGAGCACGGGTTCGGCGAGGGCCGCATTTGCGGGAATCTCGCCGCTGGTGATGGCTTGGCGGAGTTTGGTGACGACGAT
The DNA here is from genome assembly GCA_043753265.1 of Verrucomicrobiaceae bacterium. Lineage (GTDB taxonomy): Bacteria > Verrucomicrobiota > Verrucomicrobiia > Chthoniobacterales > Chthoniobacteraceae > SXWH01. The sequence goes on along the minus strand of JAYUWZ010001074.1, from coordinate 4,268 downwards.
CTCCGCAAGATTTTGCCTGCGGATCGGGGTGAGTGAAGACGCTGCAGCTTTGGGCATTGATGGTTGGGTCGATGTATTCTGTATACATTTTCCTTGCGAAGTCGATGGCTATTTTCCTTATGTCTTTGCAGTCATGTCCAGACTCCATCCAGGAACCCCCACCCGTCTTGCCGACAGGCCACTCATACTACGCAGGACTACCCGCAACACGCAAGGCCGCAGCACCCGTTCCTAATGGCTTCACTGAACATTGGCCTCGGCCAGATACGAATCATCATGGGGGACAAGCGAGCCAACATGGCTTCGATTTTTGCCATGATCGGCGCGGCGGCACAGTATGGATGCGACCTGCTCGTACTGCCGGAATGCTGCCTGGCGGGATGGCTTGCCTCCAATGCCGCAAAAGCGGCGGAGCCTATTCCCGGGCCTTTCACCCGGAAGCTGTGCTCGCTGGCAAAGCATCACAGGATCGCGATCGTCGCGGGCATGGAGGAGAAGGAAAACGGGCGCGTCTACAACTCCGCGGTGTTCATCGATGAAGCGGGAAAGATTCTTTTGAAGCATCGCAAGATCAATGAACTGGAACTCGCGAAGAGTGTGTATTCCACAGGGTCCGCGATTGAGGTGGCCATGTGGAGGGGGCGAACGCTTGGGCTCTCCATCTGCGCGGACAGCTGGCGGCCGGAGGAGACGGATGCACTGTGGATGATGGGCGCGCGGCTCATTCTCTCGCCCTGCGCGTGGGCGGTGGAGATCGGCGGCGAGAGCACCAATCGTGCATGGATTCACGAGACCTACCGGCAGCGGATCGCGGATCGGGATCTGGTAATTGTGGCGGCGAATAGCGTGGGAACACTCACGGAGAGCCCTTGGAAAGGACGTGTGCTGCAGGGGAATTCACTGGCGATTGGAAAGGGGGGAATGGTGCTTGCGCAGGGGACCACCAGTGAGCCGCAGTTGATTTGTTGCGAGTGCCCGTGAGCGCAGGCAGCAGAAGACCGAGGAAATTGTGAGACTGAGCTGACACAGCCAGTGAAGTGAGGTTTGCGCCGCCCACCTCCGCCCCGGCGCCCACGCCAGTCGCATCAGAACTTTCCTACCTCCGCTTTTCCACAGGTTTATCCTTGTACCAGAGGATGCCTTTGGACTTCAGGTTGCTGATGAAGGAGCGGAGGTTTTCGGCGGTTTCGCGGTCGCCCAGGAGCATGCCGAGCGCGCCCTGTCCCTGATTGGCTTTTGTCAGGAGGGCGCGGGCGCTTGTAATGGCCTTGGAGGCGCTGTCGGCGGTTTCACGGAGGCTCGACAGCGCGGGTTTGATTTCGACGGCGGCGGCATCGACCTTGGCCACGACGCCATCGAGCTTGCCGATGGCTGCCTTTGCGGTGGCCATGGCTTCACTGAGATCACCGCCGGCTCCCTTCGCTTTCGCGACGACTTCATCGAGATCCTTGCCGGTCTTTTTCAGCGATTCGGTGAAGTCGCGGATATTGGCAAAACTCTCCTGGAGGTTGTTCATGTTGACGTCCGAGAGCAGGCGGTCGCGCACGTCCTTGATGGGGTCTTCCAATTCCTGAAGGCGCTTCTTGAGTTCGAGCATCACATCGCCGCCATCCGCGGTGAGATCGCTGAGACCTTTTACTTTGGTGCCCAGAATCTGGGAGCCCTCGGTGAGGAGCACCGGGTCAGGGTCGGCCGGGAGCATGACTGCCACGTAGGCGTCTCCCATGAGGCCGGTGGAGGCGACGGTGAAGCTGGCGTTCTTGGGGATTTTCACGCCTTCGCGAATGCGCAGGGGCACAGTGACGGCGTACCGGCCCTCGACCAGCTCTGGCGCTTGCTTGGCAAAGCCGATGGAGGCACCCGCCATGCGCACTTCGCCGCCTTTCAGGAGGCCGCTGGCGTCCGGAAATTCGACATGCACCTCGTAGAATTTTTGCAGACCCGTGCCGAGTTTTCCAAAGGTCACCGCCATGACGGCGATAATCGCCAGGCCTGTTGCGATGAAGAGGCCGACTTTCCATTCGGCGCCGCGTGATTCGTTGCTCATAGGTCAGTTTTCAAGTGATTGGTGCTCAGTCTGTGTCGCCGCTGCGACCTTCGATAAAATCAGTCACGATGGGGTCGGTGTTCGCGCGGAGCTCCGCGATGGTGCCCATGAAATGGAGGTTCCCCTCGTTGATAAAGGCCACGCGATCCGCGCAGTGAAACGCAGTCTTCATGTCGTGCGTCACCACGATGGAGGTCACGCCCAGGCGGCGTTGCAAGCGGCGGATGAGGTGATTGATGCTATCCGTCGTGATGGGATCGAGGCCGGTGGTCGGCTCGTCATAGAGCACGCAGCGGGGGCGGCCAATGATGGTGCGGGCGAGGCCCACGCGTTTGCGCATGCCGCCGGAGAGCTCGCTGGGCATCTTCTTTTGTTCGCCGGGGAGGTCGACCATTTCGAGAGCCTCCTCGATACGCTTTGCGAGTTCCTTTTCGTCGCGCATGCCTTGTTCGCGCAGCGGGAATGCGAGGTTCTGCTCCACGCTCATGGAATCGAAAAGCGCGGCGCTCTGAAAGAGCATGCCGATCTTACGCCGCACGTCGGTGAGCTGTCGCTCACGAAGCTTGGTGATGGGCTCGCCATCCACGAGCACCTCGCCGGAATCTGGCTGGAGAAGACCGATGAGATGTTTGAGGATCACGCTTTTTCCACAGCCGGAGCGGCCCAGCACGACGAGTGTCTCGCCCTGATTTACGGAAAGGGAGATGCCGCGCAGCACAGGTTTGCGGCCGAAGCTTTTGGTGATGTTGCGAGTTTCAATCATGCTTCCGCAAAGATGGCGTTGAGGGCGAAAGTGAGGATGAAATTGATGCCCAGAATGGCGAGAGAGCCGATGACTACAGCCTCGGTAGGCGCGCGGCCCACGCCAGCGGCACCGTTTTCTGCCTTCAATCCCTGGTGACAGGCTATGAGGACGATGAGCACTCCGAAGAAGTATCCCTTGATCAGGGCCATTGCCAGGTCCTTGGCCGTGGTCCAGTGGATGAGGTTCTTCATGTAGGACGGCTCGGAAATCTCCATTATTTGCACGCCGACGATGTAAGAGCAGAGAATGCCGAAGAAGCAGGATGCAGCGACGAGGAGGGGCATGGCGACCATCATCGCAATGCTGCGCGGCACCACGAGATATTCGACGGGGTGGACTCCGAGGGAGCGGAGGGCGTCGACCTGCTCGGTGACCTTCATGGTACCAATCTCCGCCGCGATGCTGGCACCGACACGGCCTGCAACCATGAGGCCGGCGAGCACAGGCCCGAGCTCCCGGAAGAGCGACACTGACACCACGCTGCCCACGGCACTGTCCATTCCGAAGTGGTGAAATTGAAAGTAGATCTGCGCGGCAAACACCGCACCGGTAAAGGCGCCGGTGACGACGACCACGAGTTGGGAGCGCGCGCCCATCTCGAGAAGTTGTTCCAGCACCAGGCGCCAGCGGATGCGACCGGGCACCATGGAACGCAGAATTTCCATGAGTAGAAAGCCGAGTTCCCCGAGATATTCCAGCAGCGAGATGGTCTTGCGCCCTAGCGTAACGAACATGAGTGCCCCTTTATCGCGGTACTTTCAGGGGGAGCGCAAGTGGGGAAAAGGGGGCTGGGGGACGCGGAGGTGAAACGTGGCGTGGTGCACGGTACGACCTATATGACTGATAGGTCGTATAAGACCTATGGGCTGGATGCCCATCGAGGGCTGACCTTCACAGGCGTCTGCCTGATTACCCTTCACCTTCCTCCTCAGTTGGGGAGGCGGATGGGCTGGGTCTTGGTCTTCTTGGGATTGAGCTCGCCGGGGATGGTGCCCACGATTTTGGCGGCCAGACCGAGCTTCGTAAAGATGGCCTTGAGATCGGTAATGGTGAAGGAGGGCGACTCGAACTCCATGTACACGATGTCGTGGTTGCTATCGACCTTGTAATGAAGGCCGGGAATGGCCTCCAACTCGTGGTCGAGTTCCAGAATTTTTTCAAGATTGCGAACGCCAGCGGCGTAGACCTCCAATTCGATCATGGTGGGACAATAGTTTGCTCCGTGCAGCTTACGCGAACGATTCGCTTTCTTGCAAATGGCAAATCCGACGAAAATGTCGATCGTGTGAAAATCCACAGCGAGATGGAAAATTAGTTTGTTGCACAAATCCGTGTGGACAACGATTTTCCCGCTTACTACCACTTGGTTGCACTGCAACCACCTCCCGAATCTTTCTCTCTCGAATTATGCCTCGC
>JAYUWZ010001073.1:0-5639 GCA_043753265.1 Verrucomicrobiaceae bacterium | reverse complement strand
GATGGCGCTGCGCGCCTTTTCCTGTGTAACGACTTCGCTCGACGAAAGATCGCGGATGAGCCCCGCGATGCGCTGGCGGATTTCGTCGCCCCCCAGTTGCTTCGCCGCAAATGTCGTCGCTGCCGGTCCGCATTCAGCGAGTTGCCACAGGGCCTTCCACGCGGTCATGGGGTCTTTTCCCAGTAGCTTGTCCCACAGTCCTTGCATCTCCGTATCGGTTCGCTTGGTGAATTCCGGAAGCACCTCCACCTCGACGCTGCCGATGCCCCAGGCCTCATCCGGTGCGCCATGCGTGAACTCTGACCAAAACTGCAGCTCCGCGTTGGGACCATCGTGGGGAAACACCACATCGAGCTTGAAGACCATGTCGGAGGTCTTTGCCTGAATCTCCGGCTCTACCTTGAAATAGTAGCCGAGCGAGCCGCGTTCATCGGAGCCCGTGCCTGCGGGATGCTCGATGGGGTAGTCATCCGGGAATGCCTGGGGGTGTTTCTCCGGCGCGTTGGAATGAGCGAAATTGAAGGTGGTCCGAAACAGCTCCGGTCGGCCATCCACGCTGAGTCCCGAGTAATCAGGCCCATAGTTTTTCTGGCTGCCGTCGGGCGAATAAATCTGATAGAGCGCGAACCGTACGCGCATGAGTTTGTGTGCCGGCAGCTCTGGGAGCACCAGCGATGCAGTGGTGCGATGCCCAAATATGCCGAGGAAGCGATTCCCCTTTGGGGACATTGCGATGCGTGGTCGAATCCACTGGCTCGATACGCCTTTCTCAAACTGGCTCTGGTAGACGATCTTCCCCGTGTCTTGGGCTTCACCCGGCGATGGGCACAAGAGGGCTGTGATGCAAAGGAGCGGGAGAATTTTCATGCGGAGGCGGTTCGACGAAGGAGCCATTCCAGCGCGAGCAGGCCCAGGATTGCGGCCCACAGCGCGGTGCGATCCCACATGGGCCGGGTGAATGGGATGCTTTCCTTCATGGCGGCGCGTTGCGTCTTCGCAAGGAGCGCGACTGCCTCTCCGGGAGTGCCCAGCACCTGCCCCCCGCTCACCGTTGCGATCTCGGCGAGAAGCTGCGGATCGGGGAGGGGGTTTTCCATTTCCTTGTCGATGTGCATCACCCGCAGCCGCACTTCATCGAAACGGGATTTGTCCTTCCCCGGGCTGTCGAAAACAATGGTGACCTCGCTGCCTTGGATGGTGTCCGGCAGTGTGAGTTCACCCACGAACTCCTTGCGGTCCCTGTCGAAACGCAGCGGAACGCGTGGTTGCGCATCCAGCGCGATGCGTGCGCCCACAGACTGGCGTGGGACTTCCTCGGGATCGCTGATTCCGGGCAGCGATGCCGCAACCTTCACCGTTTTTCCGGGTCGGTAAGTGATCGCATCCGTGCGCCCCAGTAATTCCTTGTGCCAGCGGCGCACGCTGTTGCCCGCGAGCCAGCGCACGGAGTTTGTCCAGAAGCGGTTGTAGTACTCATTGGGCATCTGCGGGCGTGCATCTTTCGATGCCTCCTTCTCGGCACCGGGAATGAGCGCCGGCCCCCACACGCCCTGGTACTCCTCGCCCCAGCCGCCGGTGGGGTCGGAGAGGAATGCCATGGTGCGGCCCTTGCCATACGGTTGCGTGACGATGAGCGGAGCGTTCGAGCCCTCGCGGAATGCGAGCACGGTGGCTCCGGGCTTTGCGCGGCGGATGTCGTGAAGCCCCAGCAGCACCGGATGCACTTCGAGGATGCGATTGCTTTTTAACGGGTCCGCATCGAGTTGCAGGATGGGGTGCTTGCGCGCCAGTTCCGGAAATTTCGGGATGGTGCGGATCCACTTATGGCCATAGCCGTACTCTGCCATCTGTACCGGCACGAGGCGCTCCCATATTGTCTGCTGCCATTGGCCGACGTCGAAGGACGTCATACCACCGATCATGCAAAATCCGCCTCCGCGCTCGGCGACGAGTTCCACGACCCACTTGAGCTGGTCTTCGGTGAAGTTCGCGCGCTGCACATCAGCGGAGATGATCACATCATAGGAATGCCAGCCTTCCCGAGTGTCAGGGAGCCCCTGCCTGTCATGCCACACGATATTATGGTCGCGCCATTGCTTTATGAGCGTAAGCGTGCGTCCGGCGATGCGCTGCCCTCCACGCGTGGCAAAGGTGTCGGCCTCGATGTCGCCCGCGCGTTTCCATGCGGTGGGGAAGAGCTCGCTGGAGTTCCAGAGCTCCCCATTCATCTCGGTGATGCGATCGGTGGAACCTTCGCAATAGAGCACGCGAATTTTTGGATCGGCGATCTCGAGCGTAAAAGTAAAATCGTTGTCGGCATGCGTGAGTTCGCCGTCAAGACGTGTCACGGAAACGGTGCAGGCGCTGGTGCGCAGGCCGGCGGGGAATACGAGCGTGCGCTCCGCAGTGCTGCCGCGTACTGTCACAGGCCCGGAGGCGAGCACCTTGCCGCCATCGTCCTTGAGCGTGAGAACGAGTTCCAGTCCATCGGCCACGCCCGTCGCGCCAACTTCCACCTGCGCGGGAATCATCGCTCCTGAAGGTGCCGAGCGCTCCACCCGGCACGCGCTGATGAAGACATTGCGCGGCGCCTCCGCGCGACCGACTGCATGCGTGGAGATGGCCACACGCCTTTGGCGCGCCATGTCCAACGCGCCACCGAGCGCATCGCGATCGTGGATGCGGCCATCGCTCACCACGATGATGTTTGCGAGGCGTTGCCCGGGATTGCTGTCGAGCACCCGCCGCAGCGCATGCGCCATCCGCGTGGATGCTCCTTTTACCTGATCTGCATTTGAAAAATTGACCTCCTCGCCAAATCCCGCGACGCGCGAGGTCTGGCCCTTGGGCGTTGACTGTTCCACCTCGCGGATCCAGTCGAGCGCCTGCTGGAGCCGGGAGTCCGGGCGCTCCAGACCCATGCTTTGTGAGGTGTCGACGAGGAGCACATTGAGCATGTCGCGCGCGGGTGAGCCTGCGACATCGGGCTGCACGGGATTCAACAGGATGACCACGAGCAGGGCTACCGCTGCGATGCGCAGAAGCCACACCGTGAATCTCACCCAGGCCTTCCCAATAGTCTCGCTTCGCACCACGGAACTCGTGACGAGAATGGCCGCCAGCAGGCCGACGCCGCCAATGAGCCACATGGGAAATACCGGGTGCCAGGACATCTACTTGAAACAGTACGTAGTCCCGCCTTTAGGCGGAATGAACGATGAAATGTTGATGTGCCCTCCGAATGAAAATGAAGCACGCCAGTGACTTGGAAGGAGTATTCCGCCTAAAGGCGGGACTACATGCTTTGGTGCCTTCGAGTTCATCACTTGAGTTTGATGAGCAGCGTCTCGGTGATCTCGCCGTTCCGCACACGAAACTTGTTTGGGCCGCTTTGCAGCGCCGTGGAGGCATCCGTGCGGGTCGCGATTTTTTGGTCGTTGATCTCGGTGATGACCATTCCCGGCAGGAGCCGTTTAGCCACGGGCGATTCCTCGGTCACCGATTCCACGCGCAGCCCGGCGGGTTCTTCCGTCACCTCGCGGAGCTTCACTCCGGGTAGTGCTTCGATTTCCATCGTGGTGCCTGCGGTGGCGACTTCCTCCTGTGTTTCGATCTTCACCGGAAGCTCCATGGTCTTGCCCTCACGCACTATGGAAACCGGAACGGTGGTGCCCGGAGTTGCAAAGGCGACGGCTATACGAAATGCGCCCGCGTCATCCACTTCCTCGGTGCCGATGCGCAGGATTACATCGCCCTTTTTCAGACCGGCCTTCCCGGCGGGGCCTGTTTCGAGCAGTTCCTCTACCACGGCTCCCTTCACCTCGCTCAGCTCCAGGTTTTTTGCCACGCCGTCGTCAACGGACTTCACGCGAGCACCGACAAAGCCCCGCACGACCTTTCCGTTTTCCAGCACATTGAAAAGCACGCGCCTGGCGAGATGCACCGGTACGGCAAAGCCGATGCCCACATTGCCGCCGTGGCCACCGATGATGGCGGTGTTGATTCCGATTAAGCGTCCGCGCGCGTCGCAGAGAGCGCCACCACTGTTGCCCGGATTGATTGCGGCATCCGTCTGGATGAAGCTCTCGTAGCCCTCCGCACCGGTGACGCCGATGCCGCCGCGCCGCGTGGCGGAAACCATGCCCATGGTCGCGGTGATGCCGATCTTGAAAGGGTTGCCCACGGCGAAAACGAGGTCGCCCACTTCGATTTGCGAACTGTCTGCCATTGGCAGTACCGGCAGATCCTTTGCATCCACCTTGAGGACTGCGATGTCCGAGCGCGGATCGGCACCCACGATTACCGCGGGCATCCGGCGTTTTGTGGAAAACTCCACGATGATTTCGTCCGCCAGTTTTCCATTTTGCAGATGCACGACGTGGCTGTTGGTGAGGATGTAGCCATCTGCCGAGATGATGACGCCCGAGCCCACGCCGCGAAAGCGATCATCGGGGTCGTCCTCCTTTTTCATTCCAAAGAAGCGCTTGAGCAATTCGTCCTCCGGGCTCTCGCCGGGCTTGGCAAGTTGCGCGGGAAAGACGCTCACCACCTTGGGGGTAACGAGTTTCAGGACATCGGCATAGCTTGCCCGATGCTCCACGGGTGTGCGCACGATGGCGGCGGCGTCCACGGGAAAATGTGCGGCGGCCTTGCCCGGCTCGAAGCGGGGCGGCTCTGCGGCGTGGGAAATTCCGGTGAGGATAGCGATGCCGCAAAGGATGCGTGGCAGGAGGCGATGGTTCATTTGCTTTCGGGATTCGTGGCTCCGCCGCCGAGATCGTCGGAAAGCGCGCGGTAATATTCCTCCACCATCCGGGTGTATTGGTCGGGCACGCGATCGTCGCGTGAGCCGGATGGATTGATGCGGAGAAGGTCGTCAATCATTTGCTTGAGACGGTTCTCGATGGCCTGCAGGCGCTTGGGATCGAAGGCTTCCTTGGTGAGATCGTCTTTCAGGGGTTTGATGAGCTGGACGAGCGAGTCGTCGTTAATGTCCTCGAGGTCGTGCAGGTATCGAAGATTGCCCGAGCCCACGCCGCCCAGGCGTCCACCGCGCTGGTTGCGCGAGTCGCCGCCCTTGCCCTCAGCATCACCGCCGCCGCGCAAATTGCGGTTCTTGTCGTCGGCGTTGCCTCCGGTGCCATCTTTTCCGGGTTCGGTGCCTTCGCCTTTGCCTCCTTCACCCTGTCCAGGCTTGTCGCTATTCTTCCCGCCCGGTTCGGTGCCTTTGCCTTCGCCCGGTTTGTCTCCAGGCTTGGTTCCAGCGCCTTCTCCGGGCTTGTCGCCGTCTTTGCCACCGGCTTGCTCACCTTTGCCCTCGCCGGGTTTGGTTCCGTCCTGCGTTGAGCCTTCTCCCTTGCCGGGCGTCTTACCATCCTTGCTGCCGGGTTTGTCTCCCTCTTCGCCGCCGGGCTGCTTCGCATCCTTGCCTCCTTTTCCGTCAGTGCCTTCCTTGCCCTTTTCCTCACCCTTGCCGTCGGGAGCTTTGCCGTCGTTTTTGATCATCTCCTGAGTGCGCGCTTGTGCGTCGGCGAGCTTCTCGATGCGGCTTTGGAGCATGCGCCGCTGTTCGCGCGTGAGTCCCTCTGCGAGTTTTCCAAATCGATTCGAGAGGTCTCCGGCTTTTGGGCCATTGCCCG
>JAYUWZ010001072.1:0-2596 GCA_043753265.1 Verrucomicrobiaceae bacterium | reverse complement strand
TGGACTTCCATCGCATGGGCCGCGGGGACGTAAAACGAACGCTCCGGTGCCAGGCCCGCACCGGGATGGATTGCGAAGGCCAGTCGAGTTCAAAGCAGTGCTCCGCGTAAATCCGGGGCTCATTGCAAATGGTGAGCGAGGTCTCCAGGATATCGCCTACACGCACGTCATCGAGCACCACCAAAAGCGAGACGACCCCGAAAAGCATCAGCGATTCCAGGCTGGATTCGCGCTGGAGGAAGCGGAATTTTTCCGGGTTTACGTGGTTGATGATTGTGTCGCCGCGCCGCACCGCCAGGGTGTGAAGGACGATGCGCTGGGTGGTGGGATCAAAGTCAGTCTTCCACTGCGCCGCATCATGAACCGCTGCCAGCGTCTCCAGCCGGCGCACGTGGTGGATGAAGCGCTCACGCGATTCCGCGTGGACCTGCTCGTCACTATGGATTAGCGAATACGCAGCACCGCCGGGAGCCTTCCACTTATCGTCCACCGCGCGCATCACCGTCCACTCCGAGGCAGGCCCCACGGTTACGCGGCTGCGCGCGGAATCAGTGTCGGTAGCTGGAAGATTGCTCCCCATCACACGTTTCAAGCAGCGCACAGGCACCACCGGCAAGAGTGAATTGGGGATGGTAGCTACCATTCTGACCGCTGACCCCTCCTGACTCCTACCTCGGCACCATCCTCGTGCTTGCGTTTCAAAGGCCCCCGGTGCTCCTTGGTTGTCACAGCTGTCTTCATGCGAACCTATCTCATTGCCTCGATTGCTTTTGCCGCCCAGCTTTCCCCCTCCTTGTTCGCGGTGGAGAAGATTCCCGATTTCACCTCAGAGGTGCGTCCCATCCTTTCCCGCTACTGCTTCAAGTGCCACGGCCCCGATGACAAGACCCGGAAAGGCGAGCTGCGCCTCGACATTCGCGAGGAGGCCCTGAAGCCCGCCGAATCAGGAGCCCCTGCCATCGTCCCCGGCAAGGCCGACCAGAGCGAGTTTGTGAAGCGCATCCTCACGGACGACACCGAGGACATCATGCCCCCGCGCTCGGCAAAGATGGAGATCACCGCCGCACAAAAGGACATTTTGCGCCGCTGGGTCGCTGGCGGTGCCGAGTATAAACAGCACTGGGCGTTTATCGCGCCAAAGAAGCCAGTGGTTCCCACGCCTGCCGCCGGTGCGAATGCCAAATGGCCGCGCACGGCTGTGGACGCCTTCATCCTGCAAAAGCTGGCCGCCGCCGGGCTCGCTCCTTCTTCGGATGCCGACGCTGCCACCATGTGCCGGAGGCTGTATCTCGATTTAATCGGCCTCCCTCCTACCCGGGAGGAACTCGACGCTTTCGAGAAAGACGCCGCAACCGGCCTCGATGCGGCAATCGCCCGCCTCGCAGACAGGCTCGTCGCCAGCCCTCAGTATGGAGAACGCTGGGCGCGCAAGTGGCTCGATCTCGCCCGCTACGCGGACACCAACGGCTACGAAAAGGATCGTGAACGCAGCATCTGGCCATGGCGCGACTGGGTCATCCAGGCGCTGAATGCCGACATGCCCTACGATCAGTTCACCATTGAGCAGCTCGCGGGCGACATGCTCCCCAATGCGACGCCGCAGCAGCGCGTGGCGACGGGCTTTCACCGCAATACGATGCTGAATGAAGAGGGCGGCATCGATCCTCTGGAATTCCGCTTCCACGCCGTGACGGATCGCGTCGCGACTACCGGTGCGGTGTGGCTGGGCCTCACCACGGGCTGCGCGCAATGCCACACGCACAAATACGACCCCATTCTGCACAAGGAGTATTTCGGAATGATGGCGTTCCTCGATAATGCCGACGAGCCGGAGCTGGAATTGCCCGCAGCCGACGCCGAGACGAAGCGCAATACCAATTTGGAACGCGCGGAAAAACTCATCACCGGTCTTGCGGAAAAGGTGCCCGCGAAGGACGGCAAAACACCCGCCGAGCAGGCGAAGAGCCAGTTTGCGAAATGGCTCGGCGAGGGCCAGGCGGCAAAATTGGATTGGAAAGCGATGCGCCCTGTAGTGGCAAAGTCAAACCTCCCGCTGCTCACCCCTCAGCCCGATGCTTCCATCTATGTAAGCGGCGATATTTCCAAGACCGATACCTACGAACTGGAGTTTCAAAATGTTCCGGCAGGTACCACTGCACTCCGACTGGAGGCGCTGCCGGATGATCGCCTGCCCGCCGACGGCCCCGGAATGACCTACTATGAAGGACCTCGCGGGGATTTTTTCATGGGTGAGTTTCAGGTGGAGGCAGGTGGCAAACCCCTGAAAATTGCCAGCGCCACGGAAAGCCACGCAAAGAACAACTTCGGAGCCGGCGCATCCGCCAAGCTCGCCATCGATGGCGATCCGCAGACGGGCTGGTCCTGTGCGGGCCGCATGGGCGAGCGGCACGAGGCCGTCTTCGTGCTGGAGAAGCCGCTGGAGGCTGGTGGCACGGTGAAGGTGAAAATGATGTTTGGTCGCCACTACGCCTGCTCGCTTGGCCGCTTCCGGATCGCGGTCACAAGCAATGCAACTCCCAAAGCCGGCCCGCTGCCAGATGAAGTATCCCGACTCCTGCTGGTGCCCGATGCACAA
>JAYUWZ010001071.1:0-11754 GCA_043753265.1 Verrucomicrobiaceae bacterium | reverse complement strand
CGTCGCCAGCCATGGGACGATGATCACAACGCATAGGATGGGAGTCAGCATGGTGGGATGAACATGAGTTTTTGTGGGCACGGGGCAAATGAGATTTTGTCCAACGGAGTGGGAGCCTCCGGATTATGTTTGCCAGCAGCCAATTGCCTGTTTTTTTCCAAACCAAACCAATCCCGCCAAAATGAAACTCTACGCTCTCATCGCCGCCTGTGCCCTCACCCTTGCCGCCCAAGCTGAGAACTGGCCGCAATGGCGCGGCCCCGCCTTCAACGGCACGACCACCGAAAAGGGCCTGCCCGAGAAGTTCAGCATGACCGAAGGCGTGAAGTGGAGCCTCGACCTCCCTGGCATCTCCGGCGCAACGCCAGTGGTATGGGGCGACCGCATTTTTGTGATGAGCCCCGACCCCGCCAAGGACCAATGGCTCCTCTGCGTGAATCGCGCCGATGGCAAGGTGCTCTGGAAGCGCAGCATCGCCGCTGGCATGCTCGACAAAGGCCGCGGCAACAGCACGAGCCCTTCGCCCGTAACCGATGGCAAACACGTGTGGGCGCTCGTCGGCACAGGCCAGCTCGCCGCGTTCACCATGGAGGGTGAGCCCGCGTGGCAGCGCGACCTCGGCAAGGACTACGGCGCTTTCAATATCATGTGGGTCTACGGCAGCAGCCCGCTGCTCCACGGCGGAAAGCTCTACGTGCAAGTGCTCCAGCGCTCGCCCGCCGATGGCGGCTATCCCGGCGTGAAGGACAAGGGCGACCGCGAGAGCTATGTCGTCGCCATGGATCCTGCCACCGGCAAAAATCTCTGGAAGCAAGTGCGCCCCACCGATGCCGTGATGGAGAGCATGGAAAGCTACGCCACTCCGATCCCTCACGTGGTCGGCGGCAAAACGCAGATCCTCGTGGTCGGAGGCGACGTCCTCACGGGCCACGATCCCGAGACGGGCGTGGAACTCTGGCGCGGCGGTGGATTTAACAACAAGAAAGGCAAAGGCGGCGGGGAGTGGATGCGCATCGTCCCTAGCCCCGTCAGCGCGGGCGACCTGGCTTTCGCCTGTGGGCCCAAGCAAAGCGCCGCCATCGCCTACAAGACGGATGGCAAGGGCGACATCTCCGAGAGCGGCCAGGCGTGGGTGTTCGATGAGCGCAAGACTCCCGATTGCAGCACCCCGGCCTACGCCGATGGCAAACTTTATGTGTTCGACGGTGACGCCCAGGTGATGAGTTGCCTCGACGCTAAAACCGGCGCGAAAGTGTGGCAGAAGGCCCTGGAACTCGACCGCACCAAGGGCAAGGAAGTCTTCCGCTCCTCGCCCTCGCTCGCCGACGGCAAGCTCTACTCCGTCGGCGAACGCGGCACCGTGATCGTGCAAAGCGCTGCCGACGGCACCGTGCTCCACACCACCAAAATGCAGGAAGGCGGCCAGGAAGGCGTGCGAAGCAGCATCGCCATCAGCGGGGGCAATCTCTTCATCCGCACGACGGAGAAGCTGTGGTGCATTGGGAAGTGAGGGTGGGGTGCTGGTTGCTCGAAGTGGGTGAATGACGTTTGTACGTCACCCGTTGGGCACCGGGATGGATGCCCCTCGTCTCATGGTTCCACTTCCAGGAGGTGGCCGTAACGTTTTTGTGCCCACGATTTGGGATTCTCGAAATCCGCATCGTCGCGCATAAGCACGGTATCCTTCCCTGAGCCCACTTTTATGGAGTAATGCCCAGTGTCATCGCTCTCAATGAGTTTTCTGTCGTCGACGTAGTATTCGTGTAGCCATATTTTGCCATATGGCGGGGTATGCACGCGAATACGGAGGATTTTATGGGTCTTCGGTCTGTCAGAATATTCCGCCAGAAGCCGCAAAGCCGCTGACTCAAAAGTGTAGGAAGCCTTGGAATTAGGCGGGAGGCGGGCCAATCCTTTTGTGATTCCATCACTTGCGGCTGCCAGCGCAGCCGTTTCTGGTTGCGGTATCTCGATGATCTTTTCGTGGAACTTGCCGAAATCCTTTTCGTTGATGACCTTCACGCTCTGTCTTTCGCTCTGGTTCAGCATATCGCGGATCTCATTGAGCGAGGACTGGATGATTGCCTTGTTTTCGGCGGAAATGGGGGTGGGATCCCGCGCCATGGGAATAGTGGCTTTTTGGGTTGGGGAAGCAGCTTTGGATGCACCTTCTTCCGCGGGCGAGCTCTCAGTGCCCAGTGCGGGGACCAACTCGGAATCCGCCGCGACGGGAGTGCGGGAGTCCCCTCCATTTGAAACCCAGAGATACAAGCCAAAGGCGCAACCCAGGATGGCCAGCGATGCAATCGCCAGCCATCGACGCGGCAATCCGGTCGATGATACCTCTGGGGTCATTCGTAATAGATACCCCGCTTGTGTGGGATGATGCCATTCACAAATTTCGCAGTCGGCATGGTTGGAACGTAAGGCCCCATAGCCGGCGCTCGGCGTTGCGATTAACCCTCCGGATCGTCCAGAATCGCACGCAGTCGCTCCGCCAGCGTGCCGGAAAGATCCGCCAGCCAGCTGTCATCCACCAGTCCCACACTTGCGAGATCCCGCAAGTGCATCCGGTCTTTATCCCGGAAGGAGATTAATTTCATCCTTACCAGATCCTTGAGTGGGATTAGTTCGAACCCCTCCGCGGCCTCAGTCAGCCCCAACTCGGGCGTCGCCTCCACGGCACCTGGAAGCACTCTTTCTCCGGCCCACAAAATGTGGACGGCATCGCGCACTTTTGCGTCTGCGGAATCAAGAAACACATCCATCGCTCCTGCTTTTCCCAAGGACGCCACTCGACGGTGCACAAAGCCCGCCGATTCCAAGGCATCCTTGGCACGGACTATATCGGCTCTGCGGAGAAGGATATCCACATCCCGCGTGTTTCTTACTGCGGAAATATCCACGCGTGAAACCCACGCAGCGACGGCATTGCCGCCGACCACAGCGTAAGGCACCCCTGCAGAGCGGAGGGCTCCGGCTGCCTTTTCAAGCCGGAGTCGGACTTGTTCGATTCCTTGTTCCATACGTTTCCAGGAGACAGGATGCAGTGCGGTCACTGTCATATATAGCCGTCAATTCTAGTCAGACGGGTTGGCAACGGCAAGTAACCATTCAATGCGCCCTCACTCCAACGCGCAGTGCGTCCCACCGGAATTTCCTCCAGTTTCCCGTTGCCGTCTCCACTCGGGAGGTGTCTGCTTGGATGTTTATGAAGCTTCCCTTCATCGTATCGCTCTCGCTCGCTGCATCGGCCTCATTTTCTTTTGCCGCCGCTTCCCTGGATGCCGGGTTGCTCCGCATGCCGGCGGTGTCGGAAAAGCAGATCGCCTTTGCCTACGCAGGCGACATCTGGGTTGCGCCGAAGGAAGGCGGCACAGCGATACGCCTCAGTTCGCCACGTGGGGAGGAGAGCTGGCCGCGCTTTTCGCCGGATGGCCGGGAAATCGCCTTTAGCGGCAACTACGAGGGCAACGAGGACATCTATGTGATGCCCGTTTCCGGTGGCGAGCCGCGCCGCGTCACGCACCATGGCGGCAGCGACCGCGTGGTGGGCTGGTGGCCGGATGGCAAGTCCCTCGTCTTCGCATCGCGCCGCGAAGCCTTTACGGATCGCGTCGGCCAGTTTTTCAAGATCAACGCTCTGGGCGGTGCCGCCGAGCGCCTCCCGATTCCCTACGGCGAATACGGTGCCGTCTCGCCCGATGGCAAGACCTTCGCCTACACGATGACGGATACCGACCGCGCCTCGTGGAAGCGCTACCGCGGCGGGCTCGCGCCCGATGTGTGGCTCTTCCGCCTCGATAGTGGCACCGCGGAAAACATCACCGACAACCCGGCCTGCGACTCGCAGCCCATGTGGACCGCCGATGGAAAGCTCTACTTCCTGAGCGACCGCGACACCCGCAAGCGCGCGAATATCTGGCAATACGATCCCGCGAAGAAGTCGCTCCGCCAGGTCACCAAGTTCACCGATTTCGATGTGCGCTACCCCAGCGTGGGGCCCAAGGAAATCGTGTTTGAAAATGGCGGCCAGCTCTTCCTGCTCGACCTCGCCACCGAGCAGACGCGCACGGTGAAAATCGAGGTGATCACCGACAAGGCCACCCTCCGCCCGCGCCTGGAAAACGTAAGCAGCCGCATCGCCGGCGCGAGCGTTTCGCCCACCGGCAAGCGCGTGCTTTTCGAGGCCCGCGGCGACATCTTTTCCGCGCCTGCGGAAAACGGCATCACCCGCAATCTCACCGAGACGCAGGGCATCGCCGAACGTTATCCGGCGTGGTCGCCCGATGGCAAAAACATCGCCTACTTTTCCGATCGCAGCGGCGAGTATGAACTCACGCTCCTGGCCGCCGATGGCAAAGGCAAGGAACAGCAACTTACGAATCTCGGCTCCGGCTGGCGCTACTCGCCGGTGTGGTCGCCCGACTCGAAGAAGCTCGTCTTCATCGATAGCGCGATGTGGATTTGGATGCACGATCTCGACACGAAGCAGACCGCAAAGATCGCCCAGCAAAAGTGGATGTATCACGGCGACCTCTCGCGTTTTTCCGTGAGCTGGAGCAGCGACAGTCGCTGGTTCGCCTATGCGGGCGATACCGATGCGCAGCTTCAGGCCATCATGCTTTACGACACGAAAGCGCAAAAGGCCCACCAGGTCACCAGCGCCTACTACGACGACGACATGCCCGTCTTCGACCCGGCGGGAAATTACCTCTACTACCGCAGCAAGCGCACCTTCCAGCCGCACTACAGCGACTTCGACAACACATGGGCGTACGTCAATTCGCACTCGCTCATCTGCATCCCGCTCCGCAAGGACATGCCGTCGCCCCTCGCGCCGAAGAACGACGAGGAGCCTTACAAAAAGGACGAACCCAAAAAGGAGGAAAAGAAGGACGAGAAGCCCAAGTCAACCGACCCCACCAAAAAGCCGGAGGATTCTAAAAAGGGCCAGGCGGCTGTCGCCGGCAAATGGCAGGGCACCGTCACCGGCTCGCCCCGCGGCCCGCGCTCGTTCGTGCTCACGATCGAGGTCGCGACGGATGGAACGGTCACCGGCACGTTCACCGTCGCCGAGCAAAGCGGCCCGGTCACAGGCAAATTCCTTCCCGACAAAAACGAACTCGTGCTCACCGGCAAGCCCGGCAGCGACAGCCCCGAGCTCACCTTCCGCTGCACCGTGGCAGGCGAGACGTTCAACGGCACCAGCAGCATCCAGGGCGTCGACCTCGCCATCACCGCCACCCGCGAGGCCGCCATCAAGTCCGCCGATGTGAAGCTCTCGGACATCAAGCCTGACGACAAAAAGCCCGCGGACGCTCCCAAGCCTGTCGAGCCTCCGAAAGTGCGCGAGGTGAAAATCGACCTCGATGGCTTCGAGGCCCGCGCCGTGGTCATTCCCGTCGGCAGCGGCAGCATCGACCAGATTGGTGCCCTGCCCGGCAAGATTCTGTTCCGCTGGCCGCCCCGGAAAGGCTCGAACAACAACACGTCCCCCCTCTCCATGTGGGACATCGAGGCCCGCTCCGAGAAGTCCGTCATCGACAACCTGAACGGCTATGAGATCAGCGCCGATGGCCGCAAGCTGCTCGTCTCGCGCGGTGGGGCATGGAGCATTTTCAATGCGGTGGAAAACGCTCCTGCGGGCAAACCGGTGAGCGTCTCGCTCGAGCTCACCATCGATCCCGTCGCAGAGTGGCGCCAGATGTTCGATGACGCCTGGCGTATCGAGCGCGACTTCTTCTACGATCCCTACCTGCACATGGTGCCCTGGCAGCAGATGCGCGAGCGCTACGGCGACATGCTCAAGGGCTGCGTGACCCGCCATGACGTGAACTACGTGCTCGGCGAACTCCTCGGGGAATTGAACACCTCCCACGCCTACCGCAGCGGCGGCGATGTCGATGGCGGATTCGCCCGCAACGTGGGCTACCTCGGCTGCGACTTCGAACTGCGCGACGGTGCCTACCGTATCGCCCGAATCCTGGAGGTGGCTCCATGGGATACCGGCGTTCGCTCGCCGCTGCGCGAGCCCGGCGTCAGCGTGAAAAGCGGCGAATACCTGCTCGCCGTGAATGGCCGCAAGCTCGACCCCACCCAGGAACCCTACGCCGTGTTTCAGGGCCTCGCGGACAAAGCCGTAATCCTCTCGCTCAACGATAAACCCACCCTCGAAGGCGCGCGCGAGGTGCTCGTGAAGACCATCGGCACCGAAAGCTCGCTGCGCCACTACGCCTGGATCGAAACCAACCGCAAACGCGTGGACGAAGCCACGGGCGGACGCTGCGGCTACGTGTACGTGAAAAACACCGGCGTCGACGGCCAGACGGAACTCTACCGCCAGTGGCGCGCGCAGACCCACAAGGAGGCCATGGTCATCGACGAGCGCTGGAACGCCGGCGGGCAAATCCCGGATCGCTTCATCGAGCTGCTCAAGCGCCCCGCCACCAATTTCTGGGGCGTCCGCGACGGCAGGGATTGGAGCACTCCATTCGTGCCGAGCCCGACCAAAATGGTCATGCTGGCCAACCGTTGGAGCGGCTCCGGTGGCGACTGCTTCCCGTGGCTCTTCCAGAAAAACAAGCTCGGCCCCGTCATCGGCACCCGCACATGGGGCGGCCTCATCGGCATGACCGGCTGCCCGCCCCTCGTCGATGGCGGCAGCGTCACCGTGCCCACCTTCAGCATCTATGACGAAAACGGCAAATGGATCATCGAAGGCCACGGCGTCGACCCCGACATGCCAGTGGTGGACGACCCCGCCCAGCTCGCCAAGGGCATCGACCCCCAGCTCGAACGCGCCATCCTCGAAATCAAAAACGGCCTGGAAAAAAATCCACCCAAGCGCCCCATCAAGCCCCCCTACAACGACCGCACAAGGTAAAGTAGGCGAGGTTTTTAACGTTTTTAACGCGTATCGGTGTCCGGTGAGCCGCGGAGTGTGGATTCCGCTGGCGGCGTATGAGAACTGGCGCAATGGATTCCGGAGCGGCTCCCATCCGCTGCCGCCCGGTTACGTCCCGGATACGCCGACGATACGACGCGCACGGCGTTACTGTGCCCGGAGAGCGGGTGCGTGCTGTGGGGCAGGGGCTGAGGTTTTTTGTGGTTCGCAGCCCGCGCACGGGTGGCGTGTGGCTGGATGCCGGGGAGAAGTCGAAGGGGCTGCACGAGGACTTGCACCTGATTTTCAGCGGTCCCTACCAGAGCAAGGTGGTGGCTGAGACGAAGGATGAGCAATTGCAGGTCCGCTTTGAGAACCGGATTGGGAAAGAGGATTTCCAGCGGGTGCGAGAGTTTGCGCAGTGGCTGGGCGGGCACGCCAAAAAGCGCGACATCGTGGCCTATTTGCGGGACGTGGGGGATGATCAGCGGCGGAGCTGATCGCGGAGCTTTAGAAGCTCGTCGGCGGCGGTTCTGTGGCCTTCCTTGCGGAGGCTTGCGGCGCGATGCCCGAGCTCGGTTTCGATGGCTTTTTTGCGGGCTTCCTCGGCCCCTGCGATGGCGGGGGCGGTGAGCCTGGAGAATTGTTCTTTCACGGCCTCCCAGGCAGACTGGGCCTGGGGGCTGCGGAGGGTGCGGTCAGCGATGGAATCGAGCTGAGTAGCGAGGGCAGGAGAAAGAAATTTCTCCTTGTTTTGCCAGGCGTCCTTGAGGAACCAGCAGATGCAAAGGACGAGGGCGAGGACCGCGAGCAGCGAGACGACTTTGATGAGGCCCTTCAGCAGGAGCGAGAAGAGGAGCAGGGCCGCAGCAGCAAGGGCGCAGATGATGACCGGGGTGCTGAGCCATTCCGGGGTGGAGAAGGGCAGCGCGAGTGCGATGGGCCAAAGAGCCCTCACGGTTGTTTGCGGGTGGGGGCACAGCCGCAGCCACCCTTGCCACATGAGCCCTTCTTCCCACGGCCCCGGAGAAACAGGTACGCAACCGCGACGACCAGAATGGCTGCGACGGCGATGGTTTGCTGGAGTTCAGTCATGACTAGCGGGAGTAAACCACGTTTTTGGCTAGCCGCCAAGAAGTCCCCGCTAATGGAAGCCCAGGAGACGGCCGCCTTGATAGACGACCAGGGCTCCGAGGTAGGCGAGGACAGTCATATACGCGATTTGGAAGAGGGGCCATTTCCAGCCGCCGGTCTCCCGTTTTACAATGGCCACGGTGCTGATGCACTGCATGGCGAGGACGTAGAAGACCATGAGGCTGATGCAGACGAGCGGAGTGTAACGAGCGGTGGCACCATCGGGGCGCTTTTCGTCGCGCATGTTTTGGCGGAGGTCTTCGTTTTCCTCATCGGCGTCGTCGATGTTGTAAATCTGGCCCATGGTGACGACGAAGACTTCGCGGGCTGCAAAGGAGGCGATGAGGCCGACGCCGATCTTCCAGTCGTACCCGAGTGGAGCGATGGCGGGCTCGATGGTGTGGCCCATGCGGCCGCCGAGGCTGTTGGCGAGTTTTTCGCTTTCGGTGGCTTCTGGGTTGGAGTGCTTGGGGTAGGTGAGCAGCGCCCAGAGGACGATGCTGAGGGCGAGAATGACGGTGCCGGCGCGGCGCAGGAAGATCATGCCGCGCTCCCACATGCGCTGGACGATGCCCCTGATGGCGGGGGCACGGTAGGGTGGAAGCTCTAGGAGGAGCATGGGGGTCTCACTGCGGAGGAGGGTCTTTTTGAATATCCACGCCATGAGGAATGCGGCGATGAAGCCGAGCATATACATGCTGAGCATGATTCCCGCGGACTGCCATGCGGTGGCCTGCGGGAGCATGATTGCGATGAGGATGATATAAACCGGGAGGCGGGCCGAGCAGCTCATCAGCGGGGCGACAAGGATGGTCACCAGGCGGTCCTTGCGGTTTTCAATCGTCCGAGTGGCCATGATGCCGGGGATGGCGCAGGCGAGCGAACTGAGCATGGGGACGAAGGATTTGCCATGCAGTCCGACCTTGGACATGAGGCGGTCCATGATGAAGGCGGCGCGGGCCATGTAGCCGCTGTCCTCCAGCAGCCCGAGAAAGAAGAAGAGAATGAGGATTTGAGGGAGGAAGATGACGATGCCGCCGACACCACCGATGATGCCCGTGGTAACGAGGGATTTGAGGTCGCCCTCCTGCATTTTGTCGCCCACCCATTTGGCGAGATCGCCGAATGCGCCGTCGATCCAATCCATGGGCCATTGGGCCACGAAAAAGATGCAGACAAACATGAGGGCCATCATGCCGAGGAAGCAAACCCAGCCCCAGATTTTGTGGGTGAGGACGGAGTCGATGCGATCGCTGATGGTGAGGCCGTCGGCCCCTTCGCCTTTTCCCCGGATGGAGGAGAGGCAGATATCCGACACCCAGTCGTAGCGGGCATCCACAGGCGCTGCGACGGGGTCGATGGCGTGCGAGCGAAGGCGGGCCTGGGCCTCGGCGACATCGGCGCGATGGGCCGGGTCGCATTGTTCCTCGAGGCCTTTGTCGTCGAGCGAAAGGAGGAGCATCGCCTCGAGGCGCGCGGTCGAAGGCTCGTAGGGGAGCTTTTTGCCGAGCGCCGCGAGCTCCGTCTCGTATACAATGGGGAGCTGGGCGCGATGTTCGGGAGTGGAAAGCGGCGTGCGGGAGACGGCCTGCTTGAGCTCGATGAGGCCGGTGCCCTTGCTGGCGACCATGGGGATGACGGGGACTCCCAGGCGCTCCTTGAGGGCGGTGACATCGATGACGAGGCCGCGCTCCTCGGCGACGTCGACCATGTTGAGGGCGACGACCACGGGGATGCCGAGCTCGAGCATCTGCGCGGCGAGGTAAAGGTGGCGGTCGAGATTCGAGGCGTCGACCACGGCGATGATGACGTCGGGGCGCGGGGTGCCTGCGATGCGGCCGAGCAGGAGGTCGCGGGCGACTGCTTCATCGGGCGAGCGGACTTGCAGGGAGTAGCTGCCGGGCAGATCGATGAGTTCCATCTGCTCGCCATGGCTGCCAAAGAAGCGGCCGGTCTTTTTTTCAACGGTCACACCCGGGTAGTTACCCACTTTTTGACGCAAGCCGGTGAGGGCGTTGAAGATGGTGCTTTTGCCTGTGTTTGGGTTGCCAGCAATGGCGACCCGGCGAAAAAGGGTATCAATCATTGGAAAGTTTCCGAGCTGCGAGCGTGAATAGTTCGCACGGAGACGGTTACAGCTTTTGGACCTGGATGCCGGAGGCCTCGGACTTGCGCAGAGAGAGGTGGCCGCCGCGGACTTTGATTTCCATGGGGTCGCCGAGGGGGGCAAAACGAACCACTTCCACGGTAACCCCAACGGTGAGGCCGAGTTCCATGACGCGTCCGCGGGCGGAGCCGGGGAGGTCGATGGTCGACACTTTGCAGCGATCTCCGGGGAGTAGCTGGCTCAGAGGAAGAAGACTTGGCCCGTCGGTCATCGTGTGTCCTTAAGCCGCAAGTTGTTCCACTTCCACGTGTTCGCACAGTTCGCGGCCCAAGGCGAGCCGGGTGCCCATGAGGACGCAGATGATGGCTGGGCCGTCGGCGATCTTCTTGAGGACTGTGCGATCGTGGAATCCTAGTTCACGCAACCGCACGCAATGCGGGCATTCGGGGCAGATGTGGCGGACGCGAAGGCGCTGTCCACATTTGGCCGAGGCAAGGGTGAGCGTGGGTTGTGACATTAGAGGAACGGCACGCTAAGGTAATTGAGATTGGGTCGCAATGAGAAAATTGGGGGAGCGAGAACGTCGAACGCCCAATGTTGTGGGGTGGAGGTTTGATTGAGCTTTGGAGACTGACTTCATGCGTTATGTCTGGCTTGCCCGCGATCTTTCGAAGATGGGGCTCAGTTCCTGGGAGTTTCGGGCGATGTCACTGAGTGTGACTGTGTCCAGGACATCAAAGAAAGCCTTCCGCGCTTGGTATAGGATGGGCTTTAGGCGACACACGCCAATGATGGGGCAGGTGTTGGTCGGAGGGTTGAAACACTCTGCCAAGTCACAAGTGGACTCGGTGTGACGCACAATTTCTCCCACGCGCGTCTCTGGGGTATGAGCCGCGAGCGCCAGCCCGCCGCCGGTGCCTCTTGTGGTGACCAGCCAACCAGCGTTCGTAAGCGATTTGGCCACCTTGGTCAAATGGTGGAGGGAAATGCCATAGGCGCCGGCAACTTCCCGCGTACTCACGGAGCGTGTCTGATGCGCCAACAGATAGATTAGTAAGCGTAGGGCGTAGTCAGAGTGCGTAGTCAGTTGCATGGCAGAATTGGAAATGCAGGGCGAAGGCAGAGAAATGGATCAAATGAGAACATGCGAATTTTCTTGAATAGGTATTATAAATACCTATTTGTAGAAAACAACCTCAACTTCCAAATGCTCAGCGCCCAAACCATCGCCATCGTCAAATCCACCGCTCCTATTCTCGAAGAACACGGGGAGCTCCTGACCCGCCACTTCTACAAGCGGATGTTTGAAAAGAACCCGGAGGTCGCTCCGTTCTTCAATCGTGCCAATCAAAACACAGGCACCCAGCAGAAAGCCCTCGCCGCTGCCATTTGCGCCTACGCGGCCAACATCGACAATCTCGACGTCCTGGGTGGCGCGGTGGAGTTGATCGCGCAGAAACACGCCTCGCTCCAGATCCAAGCCGAGCAGTATCCCATCGTGGGAGAGAATCTCCTCGCCTCCATTCGCGAAGTGCTCGGCGAAGGCGCGACGGACGCCGTTATCCAAGCATGGGCGGAAGCCTATGGATTCCTGGCCAATATCCTGATTGGTAGGGAGAAGGAAATT
>JAYUWZ010001070.1:0-2601 GCA_043753265.1 Verrucomicrobiaceae bacterium | reverse complement strand
CATGCCGCTGACCTACGCCATCACCAACGCGGGAATTCGCGTAGCGGTGCTGGCCTTCATTGCCGCGCTCACCAGCCGGACCGCCCACCAGACCCGCGAACTCGCCCGCGAGGTGAAGCTGCTGGAGGGCATCCTCCCCATCTGCATGTTTTGCAAACGCATCAGGGACAACGCTCAGGAGTGGCAGCAACTCGAGGCCTACATCTGCGAACACTCCGAGGCCGACTTCAGCCACGGCCTCTGCCCCGAGTGCGCGCAAAAGCATTACGGCGACATCTTGAGGATGGGCAGGAAATCGTAGAGCGTTTTAAGCCGATCTATTACTCCCCACCACTCCCCACGCCCGAAAGCCCCACAATCTCCCCGGCATACCCCGTGAGCTCGAGGTACCCATGCCCGGCGACCGACTTCCCCCCGCGCGTGCCCTTCACATCGATCAACCCCTCCCAATAACTAATCGGATTCAGCACCAGTTCCTGCGCCTCCACCGGCGTTGTCACCTCCATATCGAGCCCAAGCACCGGCACCTCCACGCGCCAGTGGATGGGATATTCCCCCGGCGTCTTCGCGCTCTTCCACCACTTGCGCGGCGTGAGCTGGATTTCCTTTTGCGTGAGATGCCGCACCGTTCCATCAGCGCCAACCCACGTTCCGCTCGATGCCGGATCCGACGTCCCATCGCGCCGCCGCAGTTGGTAAAGCATCAGCTCCGATCCGTCCTCAAATTGAACGCTGAACCAATCCCAACCGCTCTGGTTCGGCGCAAGCTGGTTGGTCGCCCACTCGTGATCAAACCAGCTCTCCCCCGTCACCGGCAGCGCCTGTCCGTCGATGGTCACCGTGCCCGAGGCCTTCAGCCGCGTGGCCGAGTAGTAGTGCGATGCGTGACCGGGCGCCTCTGCCTTGCGGCTCACCCCATCCACGCCATGCACCACAAGCGCCTTTGCATTTTCGAGCCTCAGTGAAATCGCGCGCCCTTCATGGCTCCCCGCAATTTGATAAGAACCATCCGCACCGAGCGTGAGCGCGTGCGCGCCAATCCACGCAAGCCGCGGCTCCTTCACCCCATCGCCAAATCCCGCATCGCCAAACGCCCCGCGCGACAGCGTCTGTGCAAAAGTAAATTTGCCCGCCTTCACATCCGTAATCGCAAAGTGCGCAAGCTTCAGGTCATCGGCAACAAAGCGCGACTGCACCACCGCAGCCCCCGGTGGACGCAGCCCGCTGCGAAAAAAAGTCAGTTCATATCCAAATCGACGCCCCTCCGCCGTGCGCAAGTTCCCCGTGAAATACCACCACTCTGTTTTGAAATCCCGGTGCATCCCATGGTCCCGCGGCCACTCATACCGCCACCCCGCCTCCGCCGCCCTCCAAGCCACCTCCCCACCGCGCATAACCCCTCCAAATAGCACAGTGAGCACTATGGCGAGTGCGACAAAGTGCCCCGAGAGGGAATAGTTCTTTGACGGATTACCCATGCGCCTCCAGCCACGCCAGTGCCTTGTCGTAGCTCGCGCGCTGGAGATAGTGCGCAAGATCCCCGCTCACAGGCCGGGGGAGTTCAGCACCAAGCCGTGTGATCTCCTCCGAGACCGACTTCAGCTTCTCCAAATGCCCGGCGGGATCGCGGGCATAAAAGTCGCGGTCGGCGATTACAGTGAGGCGCTCGCGGAGCGCGGCGGCAAGCGATTGGAAAGGTGTGGGCGTCATCGGCAAATCAATGAGTGGGTGATTCTTCGTTTACGATATCACCGCTCGCGTAGAAGCAAAATGCGAGGATGAGATAAAGCACCACGGTCGCCGCCGTGCTGGCGGTGACGATATAGCTTGTCCAATACTCCGTGCTCGTCAGCTCAATCACTTTGCCGTGGTTGGATACCCAGTAGCGCCCATCGACGATCGCCCCACCGGGAAATGCACTCACCCCCAGCTGGAACAGCATGAACGCCGAGGCAAGGAAGAGAACGACCGCCAGCCCAAGCATCGGGTACATCACGCGCTTTGCCCTTCGGCTCAGGCGCATTTTTCCCTTCATGATGCGCTGGCGTTGTGCCTACCCGATGTTCGGGAACTCAGGTGCAAAGTTGCCGATGATTTTGGTGTCGGGCGGGAAGACCAGGGGCCCGGTGAGGTAAACTCCACCGGCGGCTACCTTGGCGATATTGCCGGTAATGATCGTCTTCGACAGTGTGGTCGAGCCGCCGGCGCGTCCGCCTCCCCCGAAATTGGATGCGTAGTTTCCAGTGACGAGTGACTTGGAAAGTGTGAGTGTGCCTGCCGGAGAGAGTGAGAAGCCACCGCCGTTCGTGGCAGTGTTTTCCTTGATGGTCAGCGCGCTGAGCGTGTGGAGTCCGCTGCCCGTGACGGAAATGCCCCCGCCTGTCGTGCCAGCGGTGTTGTGTGCGAAAAGCGTTGCGGTAATCGTCACCGCTCCACTCCCGCTCGAATGCATGCCGCCGCCCGTCGTATCCGCTGAGTT
Source organism: Verrucomicrobiaceae bacterium (assembly GCA_043753265.1). Classification (GTDB taxonomy): domain Bacteria; phylum Verrucomicrobiota; class Verrucomicrobiia; order Chthoniobacterales; family Chthoniobacteraceae; genus SXWH01. The sequence goes on along the minus strand of JAYUWZ010001070.1, from coordinate 122 downwards.
GCCCAGAATCTTTGCCCCCGAGATGGTGGCCTTCACGCCACCATGCAAAATAATGCCGCCGCCGAGGGTCACGGTTGTGTTATCCGTAAAGGTGCCGCCGATCACCTTGAGTTCCTTCAAGC
>JAYUWZ010001069.1:0-11762 GCA_043753265.1 Verrucomicrobiaceae bacterium | reverse complement strand
CTCGCCTTCGAAAGAGTAGGGCCTCCCGTAGTATGAAACTGCTGCAAATTGGGATCGAAGCTCTCCAGCAAAAGCGAAGCTTTCATCAGCCCGCGGGTAGCTGCTCGGATTGCCAAGTCTTGCCGGTCCGAAGGTGTTGTCTGGAGCCTGGCATCCAAAATCCCTAGAATCGTCGCGGTGGAGATCGCGGCAACCGTGGCTGGGTCGTCAGGATTCGCAATGTCAGCTTCAGCGGTGTTGCGATCGCTCAGCATGTGCGCATGGCGGATTGCGGCGTCGCCGGTCGCCGTCGTCGGTGCCCGGAGTGCCGCTGCCCGCGCTGCGAAATGTGCATACTCGGGACGGGCGGCGACCGCGACCGCCAGAATACCGGGGGCCGTCTTTATGCCCGTGGTGAATATCGTATGATCCACGAGATCAAAGAGATGGTCCGGCTGGGAGAGAGCGTCCTTCACTACTGCATACTGGGTATCCACGAGCGCAGCATTCTGCTTATGAATGGACTTGGCCACGGAAACAATCTCGGCATCGCTGGTGCTGGTTCCATACTTCAGCGCGAGCGCCATCAGTGCCCCGGCGTTCTGCACTTTGACTCCGCCCCGGGCGAACAGGATGGCACGCATGAAGTCAGTGCTGGGCTGGCTTCCCGCCCCAACCGCCACGGAGCCCCCAAAAAAGTCCTCGATGGCATCGTTGAATGCGAAGTTCACACGAAGTTTAGCGTCGTTCGCGAGCTCTGCGGTGAGGTTGACGGATGCTCTGTCGAAATCCGTGGAGACAGCGGCTTGTGCCTTCGATTGATAAAGGGCGACACTGGCCCGGTCATTGATCACGGCTTGGGCAACGATCGCCTCGCGCCAGCCAGCGGAATTCGCGTTTGAAAGCATGGTCGCCATAATGTCAGGAGCGTTCGTGTTGCTGGCCTTGAAGGCTTGCAAAGCGATATCGTTAATTGCGCCCGCGTATCCTGCACCCACTGCGGAGCTGAGGGCAGCACTGGCGATATCGTCGGCCTGGGCGGCATCGCCTTGGTTTCCTGGCGCCACCGTGCCGGTTGCCGTTTTGACTGCTGCTCCGGTGATAACACCGGCGTATTCCCATGTGGAATTCGGGATGGAAGCCTGCACTGCCTTAATCGCGGACAGACCCCCAGCAGTACGAATTGCCGAATTGGCAATCTTCCCGGCAAAGGCGGGTTTTCCCCGTACGGCAGCACCCACCACGGCCTGTTTGAGAGCATCGCTGGGAGTGAGCGTGATGAAATCGGAATCCAAAAAAGTCGCCGCGATGAATTCCGGAGCCCTGGCCGGCTTATTATGCACAGCACCAATCATGTAGGCCTCAATGTTCGCAGCCGTCGAAGCGCCCAGGGAGCCTGTGAATACCGCAACCTCGGTGCCACCGGAAGCATTCCGTAGAGCGCGATGCGCTGTGTCCACTGAGTTGATCACCCCAATGAAACCGGTGCCGACTGTGGGCTCGGTCTGCAGAGCGGCCAACACACTGTTATAGTCCGTGCTTCCCGAGGTGCCAGTGACCGCGACAGCGCGGAGGGCACCACTCACGTATTCCGCCACAAACTTGCTGTTTTCATACGCAGTCGCGTTCAGGCGCGCCAAACCGGCAGCGGCTATAGCTGCCTGAGTGGTACCGGGAATACCCTTGGCACCCGCGACGATTCCCCGGGCGACATCGTCGAAGTAGAGACCCGCGCCGTCGGAGATCACATTATCCACCATAGCTTCCGCGACCATCTGTGCATGGGTGGGGGCCGGGCTGAGATTGGGCGCCCCTTTCATGGCGGCGACCGCGGCTTTCGCGATTTTTTCGGTCAGCACATGCGTGGAGGGAGCGATGGCCTCATCTGCAACATCAGCGTAATCGACCTCGCCGGCGTTTGCGATGAGGCCGAGGAGAATACCTGCGACAGCATTGGGAGCCTGTGCGGGATTTGCCTGCACGGCCCCGATCATCATTTCTTCCGCAGTGGCTGGGTTATCAGCCGCTGCGCGCTGGAGCACATTCTTGATGCGGTTCGCGAAACTCCCTTGCTGATACTGCGCCGCCGCCGCGATGATCCCTTTCGCGTTGCCTGGATCGGCCGTCACAGCGGCGCTCACCGCCGCGCTGAAGGTTACGATATTGGGAAAAGTCTTTCCCGCCGGAGTAGGAATGACCAAGGATTCCGTGGGAAAACCAGCGGCCAGACGAGCGGCGATGTTGTCGATAAAATCGTCGTAGTCATTAAGGTTTTGCGAGGTGGCCGTCAAAGGTGTCGAGTTGACTGGTGACGCCGAGTTAGCTGAATACTGCGGGGCGGAATAGGCAGATGCGATATTGAGTCCGGCAAAGGCGGCGAGACTTAGTTTGAGTGCGTGGGGCAGTTTCATTGGGTTTGCAACGATGGGATATGTGGGACCGCTTGGGGGTGAGGATCCTTCAGAAAAACTGAATTTTAAGTGTGGGGCAAGACATTTCCGGCTGAGGATAAGGCAGTTGCCTCTCGGATCAATTAGGGTTTCGACATTTGCTTTAACTGACTAGTTAGCCAAATGGAAACGGACCATCGCCACACATCTTATACTTCAAAATCCAATGAAATGAGCGCTTTGTCATCCTGGTTTCGGCCGGTGAAGGCTACCTTCACTTTTTTGCCGTCGTCCTTTACCTCGACCCAGCCGAAGCAGCCTTCCTTGATGCCGGCGGCGTGGGTGCCGTGGCTGTAGGGGCCTCCTTTGATGCTGCCGCCCTGGTCGAGTGCGGAGCCGTGGAGGACGGGGATGCGCAGGCCGCCTTTTTCGCTGTAGTCGCTATTGGTGCCGTCGTCGGCGGCGAGCATGTGGGCGTCGCCGCAGAGGATGCAGAGGTTGCGAATGTTATTGTGGGCGATGAAGTTTGCGATTTCGCGGCGCTCGGTGGCGTAGCCCTGCCACGAGTCGCCGCCGGGCTCGCCGATCCATGGGAGGCTGCTTCCCCAGAAGACGATGCCGTGGGTGCGTGATGCGGTGAGGAGTTCCTTGAGGAACCAGGATTTTTGCAACGGGCCCAGCGCGCTTTTGTTGGGGCCGTCGTCGAATTTGTTGGCCGTGCGCTCGCTACGGAGGTCGGTGAGGATGAAGCGGGCCCTGCCCAAGGTGAAGGCTTGGTAGATGGGGGCGTCGCCGGCGGCTTGCGGGAGGGCTTCGTCGGCGGGGAGCGGGTAATGCGGGGCGTATTCGCGGTAGACACGGCGTGCAGTGGGGCGGGAGGGAGAGCGGAGGTCGGCGTTGTTGGGGCCGAAGTCGTGATCGTCCCACACGTAGGCAAGAGGCACGGTGCGGTAGAGCGCGCCCTGCGCGGTGGACGAGAGAACGGTATCCCACGCGGCGCGGTAGAGGCGCGGGTCGTTGCGCGAGATATTCGTGTAGTGCATGTCGCCGAGGTGGACGAATACGGTGGGTTCGCGGGAGGCGATGAGCGAGAATACGCTGTGCTGCGAGCCGGTGCGGGCGCAGGAGCCGAAGGCGAATTTGAAAGAGGCCGCCTGCCCGGCGACGGGGAATGTACGGAGGAGTCCGGGAGGGTAGCTGGAGGGCTTGCTGTTTACCTCGAGGCTGAGGGTGTAGAGGCTCGCAGGATCAAGTTTGGTGAGGCGAAAGGTGGCCACGGTGCTGCGCGGATCGCGCGGGGTCTCTGGCTCGAATACGAGCGGAGCTTCGCCGGGCTTGAGCACGTAGAGGCGTGGGCGGGTGCCGGGGGGGAGCTTGGTTTTGACGGTGGCGCTGGTGTGGGTGACTGCGCCGAGCCAGAGCGTGGGCACGCCGCTGGGGCGCTCGGGGGGACGGAGGACCACTGCGCGGTCGGCCTCGGGCTTTGGATCCTCTTCGGCAGCGGAGAGCGCGGAAGCGCTGAGCCCGGCGGCGAGGGTGCGGATGAATTGGCGGCGTGGTTGGCGCACGGGGGGCAATTTACGATTGATGATTTATGATTTACGATTTGTTTCGGGGAGGATTTTCTTCGTGGGGCTTTGATCTGCAAAACGCGGGGACTCAAATCCTTCAACCTCATCAAACGGCGTTTTTAGGGTCAATATTCTCAGCGGCGGGACGGAGGATTGAATGTTTGCGCTCTTCGCTACGCCACTGGGGCTTTTGTTCCTGCCTTCCTGAGCGCGAACGCAACGCCCTGCCTTGTCTCACCTTTCACCTGTCACGGGTATCCTGCGCAATTCCCCCTTTGCCACTTGCAATAGGCCGCCATGTGGCTCAATTATTTCACCCTGCACGCATAGGGGCGGAACCCCGGTTTCCGCACGCGGCTGGGCGACGCAAAGCCGGCTGCCTCTCCTGCGGGGACGTTTGCATAGCGGTGACACCGGTTCCCGCGCTTCGCCAAACATGTTCACAGAAATCGCGTCCGTCATCGCCTTCACCTCCCTCGCGTGTTGGAGCACCTGGGTTTTTCGCAGGCAGGAAAAGATTATCCGCGATGTGCAGAGGCAGAAAATCAAGATTCAGACGGAGGAGCGCCGTCTGTTTGAGTTCCTGCACAGCATCGGCGAGGCACTGACCCATGAATCCCGCCCGGGCGATCTGCACGGCAGCCTGGTGGAGGGCGCGATGGACATCCTGGAGGCCCAGGGCGGCGCGCTCTATCTCGTGGACAAGCTGGGTATCAATCTGCACCCGGTGTATGTGTCCAAGCAGTGCCCGCCTTTCGTAGAGCTTCCGCCCCTGCCCGGGGCCTCGCAGACCACTTTGCAAAATGAGCTGAAGCTGCGCGCCATTCGTGTGGGCGACGGACTCATCGGGGACACGTTCAATCAGGAAAATATTCTCCTGCTCCGCCAGGCGGATGCCCGCCTGTCGCCAGCGCGGGCGCTTGGGGCGAATTCCGCATTCGTGGCACCGCTCGTGTATGCCGGCCAGCGCCTCGGGGTGCTCGCCATTGCGCGGTGCGAAGGCGACCCTTTTGGGCAGGAGCACATGAACACGTGCAAGGCGCTGATCGAGCAGTCGGCATTTTCGCTCTTGGACGCGATCCTGCACCAGGAAGCGGCGGAAAAGAAGCAGATCGAAAAGGATCTCCAGACTGCAAACGAGGTGCAGCGCATCCTGCTGCCCTCCGTGCCGCCCGAGGTGGAGGGCTTTGACATCGCGGGGATGAACGTCCCGGCGCGTTTTCTCAGTGGCGATTATTTCGACTACATCCCGCTCGCCGAAGGCCGTTGCGGCGTGGTGATCGCCGATGTCTCCGGCAAGGGTATGCCGGCTGCGCTCATCATGGCCATGTGCCGTGGCGCGCTGCGGCAGATTGCGCCCGACCGCCTGTCGCCCGCCGAGGCGCTGCGACTGCTCAACGTGCAGCTTTACCCCGACATCAAAGAGGACATGTTTATTTCCATGGCCTACGTGATTCTCGACCACCGGGAAAGTGCCGCGATCCTGGCCCGGGCGGGCCACGACGCACCGGTGGTATACCGTGCCGCCACCGGAGCGGTGGAAACGGTGAAACCACCCGGCATGGCAGTGGGCATTGACAGCGGGGTTGCGTTTAATAAAAGCACACAGGATTTTTCCCTGCCGCTCAGTGCGGGCGATTGCCTGGTGCTCTATACCGATGGAGTCACCGAGGCGCTCGACCGGGCCGGGGACGAATTCGGTGTAGAAGCAATGAAGCGCGCCATCCAGGCGAGCGCGCCGGAAGGGGCCGCCGCCGTCGTCCGCCGAGTGGCGGAGGAAGTGCGTGCCTTCGTTGGCGACTACCCGCAACATGACGACATCACCTTGATAGCAATCCGAAAGAAATGACCGAAAACGACATCGCCAACGCAGCAGCAGAAGCAAAGGCCGCGGCCGCCGAGGAAGCCGCAACCACCGCAGCAGCACCGACACCGGAACCCGCGAAGGATCCGCTCGCCGAGGCACTGGCCGAGGCCAACAAGTGGAAGGACCTCGCCGCGCGCAACCAGGCGGAGCTGGAGAACTATCGCAAACGCGTGGCCCGCGAGCGCGAGGACGACATGAAGCGCACCCGCGCAGGCATGCTGGAGGACCTCCTCCCCGTGCTCGATAATTTTGAACTCGGCATGATGGAAGTGCGCAAGGGCGACCCCAAATCGCCCATCGTCATCGGCATGGAAATGATCGAGCGCCAGTTGCGCGATTTCATGTCCACGTCCGGCGTGGAAGCGGTGGATGCCACGGGCACGAAGTTTGACCCGAACGTGCATGAAGCCGTTTCCCAGGAGGCCAGCGACACCGTGGCCGAGGGCATCGTGGTCCGCCAGGTGCGCAAGGGCTACAAGCTGCGCGACCGGCTCCTGCGGCCTGCCATGGTGGTGGTGAGCAAAGGGAAGGCGGAATAACCGTGATGGCTGCCAAACGCGACTACTACGAAATCCTTGGCGTCGAACGAGGCGCCTCGCCCGACGACATCAAAAAGACCTACCGCAAGCTCGCGGTGAAGTATCACCCGGACAAAAACCCGGGCAACCACGAGGCCGAGGAGAAATTCAAGGAACTCGGCGAAGCGTACGACGTGCTGAGCGACGAGCAAAAGCGCGCGGCATACGACCGCTTTGGCCATGCTGCCTTTGCACAAGGCGGTGCCGCCGCACGCGGTGGCGGGGGCGGCTTCCACGATCCCTTCGATATCTTCCGCGAAGTCTTCGGCGGGGGTGGAGGCGGCGGCGGCGGCGCTGGTGGTGGAATCTTCGAGCAGTTTTTTGGCGGCGGCGGTGGCGGTGGTGGTGGCGAACGCGAAAGCCGCCAGCGTGGCAGCGATCTCCGCTACGACATGCAAATCTCCCTTGAGGAGGCAGCCTTTGGCGTGGAGAAGGAGATCGAGGTTTCCAAATTGGATACCTGCACGGGTTGTAACGGCAGCGGCAGCGAGGGCAACTCGCGCGTGGTCACTTGCAACACTTGCAATGGCCACGGCAAGGTCGTGAGCAGCCGCGGCTTTTTCCAGGTCTCGCAGACCTGCCCCCGCTGCCGGGGCACTGGCCAGATGGTCGAGCGCCCCTGCACGCAGTGCCGCGGCGAGGGCCGCAGCGAGCAGACGAAGCGCATCAAAATCAAGATTCCCGGCGGCATCGATAATGGCCAGCGCATGCGCGTGAATGGCTACGGCGAAGCGGGCATCCGCGGCGGTCCACGCGGCGATTTGCACGTGTTCATTCACGTGAAGGAGCACGAGCTTTTCGAGCGCGAGGCGGAGAACCTCTACTGCGAGGTGCCTGTAAACTACACTACCGCGGCACTGGGCGGCGAAATCAAGGTGCCCACTCTGGAGGGCGACACGCATCTCAAGGTGCCAACCGGCACGCAAAGCGGCGCGGTCTTCAAGATTCGCGGGAAGGGCATGCCCATCCTCAACAACGCAGGGCGCGGCGACCTCATGGTGCGCCTCATCGTAGCCGTCCCGCAAAAGCTCACCGCCGAACAGCGCAAGAAGCTGGAGGAATTTTCACTCCTCCTCGGCGAGGACGTGCCGCCACCGCAAAAGAGTTTCTTCCAGCGCGCGAAGGAATTTTTCCAGTAGAGCACACATTAACGGGGTATGGGCAGTGGGGAGACGAAGAACGGGAAAAGGAGCGGCTCCACGGATTCACGGAGCCGCTCCTTCTGCGTGTCACATCTTGGGCAAAGTCGCCTCGATAGGTAGAGACGCGCGGCCTCGCGCGTCTGCGAATCCAATCGACGTTCCCTTTCTTTGTGCAAATCCGAGTCGTTTGGACGAGCCAGCGGCTCGTCCCTACCTTACTCCTGCGGGAACTCGCTGCCGTCCACCGAGAGGTCGATGCGACCGCCCACGGACGAGCCGTTGAAGTAGCCCCAGGCGCGCTGGGTCTTGGGCAGATAGACCCCCATGCCACCAATAGCCTTGCGGGCGAATGGCACGCGGATCTTTGCAGTGAATGTGCCGAAGCCGAGGCGTGGCACCCAGTCCACAAGCGAGCTTTCCTGGGCGAATACCTTGCCGAAAAACACGTTGGCGAGCGATTCTTCGTCCGCGGCAAGATTGCCGCCCGCCATCACCAGATACGCGGAGCCCGCGACATTAGCGGCGAGGAAAATGGAGCCATTGGCCTGGAGCACGGTGTTGATGCCGTCCCGGTGCGCATAGCGGGAGCCGGGTTGGGGCGGTTTGAAATAGACGAGTTCGCCGGTCATGTCCGTGCGCTCCAAATCCGCCTTGAGCAGTTCGCCGCCGACATAGCCGCGGGGCACCACTTTTACGGTCGTCACCGCATAGAAGGCGATGACGTTGATGTCGTTCAAGGTGGCCCCAGCCGTGAAGGGCGTGCCGTCGCAAAGCTTGCCCGAGACGGTCGCGGTCGCGGCCCGGCGGATACGCACGATGATGTAGCCGCCGCCCGGCAGGGGCTCGGTAACCACCGGCGAGGGCGCCGGGGGAATAGCGCGGGGCCATCCCGGAGGAACGGAGCCCAGATTGCCGACGTTCGTAAGGGCGATGTGGTGGCGCTCAGCGGTGGTGACCATGGGGCCCGGGCGAAGCACACCGACCAAAGTCCCCTCCCCACCCACGAGCGATACGTTGATGGTGTTATCGAGATTGCGCGCGAAAGTGAGCGCGCCAAGTGTGGTCTGCACGGTGCCACCGATTTCATTCAGCGTGAAGACGCCGGAACCCCGGCGGGGTCCGTCGGTGATTTGCAGGGTGGTCGAGCCCTTGGGATTCACCACCATGCGGATCCATCCGGCCACGGCTTCGCTGCTATTATAGAGCAAGCCGGAGAAGCGGCGCGGGTCCTCGATGGCCGGCACGTTCTGCACGTCGACGTTTGCAGTCATGGTGACGATGCCGTCGGTGGCTTCGTAGGTGAAATCCGAGCTGAAGCCCGGAGGGAAAATCAAATCACGACCGCGGATAATCACCGCCGGGTCGCTTACCGACACCACGGAAAGCAGGTCGCCATCCGCATCGATATCGTTTGCGAGCGGGGAGAGCGAAGCGGTGCTGTTGGAAATGGTCACCACATCGGGCAGGAGGAAAGGAGGCGTATTTTCGCGGGCGTTGATGATGCGAGCCACGGGCACAGCGGGCTCAAACTCGCCTGCTCCGGCCTGCGTGGCCGTCACGGTCACCGCGCCGACACCCACGAAACTCAATTCCGTGCCGCCGGTGATCAGGCCGGGACCGGTGGTCACTGTAAAGATCACGGGATTGCCGCTACCTCCACCCGTGGCGGCGAGATCGACAATGTCCGACACATCGGCCTGGATGGGAGGATTAAAGACGATGGTCTGCGGTACTGCTTGGGCCTGTGCTGTCAAAAAGCAGAGGATTCCAAGAAAGGCGGCCACAATGGCGCGGGGAAAATAGGCAGTATTCATTGGCTGTAGGTGATTGCCTCGCCTCAATCGGGGACACGCAATCAGGAGAAGGTGGGTGTTAGGTTGGGTCTGAAACGACAGTAAAATCAAAAGCCCGGTTCAGGGTCGAGTCCAAGCTTAGGATTTGTGAAGGCTAAGAATATTAATACAAACTTGTCACGCTTTTTCTATGCTTTGGTGGGTTCTCCAATGTTGAGCGTTGAACTCATCAGCAGCCCTGTCGATAACACCACCCGCATGCACTCCCGCCTCATTCTCCTAGCATCTGCCGCCGCCCTCACTCTCTCTGTCCAGGCTCAGGAATGGACGCGATTCAGGGGGCCAAACGGCACAGGCATCGGAACGGCGGACCTGCCGGAGCAACTGACCGACAAGAATATCCAGTGGCGCTGCACCCTCCCCGGCTCGGGTCATTCCTCGCCCGTCATCTGGGGAGATCGCGTTTTTGTCACGGCAACCCCGGATGGCAGCGGCCCCGCCGACCATGCCCGGCGCATCGTGGTGTGCGTGAATGCAAAAGACGGCAAGATTGCCTGGCAGCGCGAATTTTCCACAGGCGGCTACCGCAAGCATGCAGACAACAGCTTTGCCTCCCCCTCGTGTGCAGTGGATGCGGAGCGGGTCTACGCGTGGTTTGCCGGGCCGGACGGGAGCCAGATCGTGGCGCTTGCGCAGGCGGACGGAAAGCAGCTCTGGCAGCATGACCTCGGGCCTTACACCTCGCAGCACGGTCCTGGAGCGTCGCCGATCGTGGAAGGCAATGCGGTCATCCTGCAAAGCAGCCAGGATGGACCCGGCTCATTCATCGGCGCCTGGGACGGCAAGACCGGCAAGGCGCTTTGGAAAATCGATATCAAAAGCGGCGACCACGCGAGCAGCACTCCGTTGGTCTACAGCGAAGCCGGGGCTGAAAAACGCCAGTTGGTCAGCCTCAGCACGCAGAATGGTCTGATGGGATTGGACCCCGCGACTGGCAAACAACTCTGGGCACTTTCCGACCTCTTTAAACTCCGTTGCGTCGCGTCTCCCGTGCTCATGGGGAACGGCTACATCCTGGGACAGTCGGGTCAGGGCCAGGCAGCGAGCGAAATCTCCGTGGTAAAAGGCATCGGCTCCGGCAAGCCGGAAAAAGCGTATGCAATCGTAAGGACGGGTGGTTACGTTCCGACGCCTGTGGCAACCGGCAAGCTGCTGTTCCTGTGGAAGGAAAACGGTCTGGTAACCTGCCTCAATGCGGACAGTAACGAGCAGGTTTGGAGCGAGCGGGTGGATGGCCCCTATTACGCCAGCCCCATCCTCGTGAACGCCCCCGGCAGCCCGGCCCGCATCTACAATGTGACCAGGGCCGGCGAGTTGGTTTCCGTGGAGGCGGGGGAAAAGTTCCGGCTCATCCAGCGCTTCCCGCTGGGAGAAAAAAACAGCTACGCCACCCCAGCGGTCAGCGGTGGGAAGCTCTTTGTGCGGACGTATACGCAGCTGGTGTGCATCGGGAAGTAGCCACCGGGCAGGCTCGCCGGATTTCGTCGGGATAAAGTGCGCCTTCGGCGTTGGCTTTGCCATGCCCAATGGTAACTCGCGAAGAGACGGCAGAGCCGTGGGGCTCGGATAGCGCCATACACCTTCAAGCCACCCTCACGCTATTTGAGCGGGAGGAAGACTGTGAAAGTCGTCCCCTGCCCTACCTTCGTGCTCAGGTGCACGGCACCGTGAGCCTGCATCACCAGCGCGCGCACGCTCCCGAGCCCGAGGCCGGTGCCACATCCCGCGGGCTTGGTGGTGAATTGCTCGGTGAAAAGCCTGCCGACGATTTCCGGAGGAATACCGGGGCCGGTGTCGCGCACGCTTATGGCTAGGAGCGGGCCTGTAAATGCGAGGGACTCGCGCCCCACAAAGCGCTCGATGGAAGAATCGCGAAACACGGAGGTGTCGAAATCCGCGGGCAGTATCTGGGCGATCACCTCCACGTGATGGGGTTCCGGGGCCGACTGGTGTGCGTTGGTCGATAAATTCAGCAGCACGCGCAGGAGGTCGGTGCTGTTCATGGCCGCCCTCACCGGCGTGTCGAGCTGGCGCAGCACCATGGTGTTTCCATCCGCGTTGGGGTGCTTCTGAAGCAGCTCGTGCAAATCGCTCAGCACCTCGTTCACCACCGCGCCCTCCTCTGGCTCCTGCCGCCGTGAGCCGAGATAGCGTCGCGAAATTTCGAGGCATCTTGCCACCTGCACGTGGACACGCGAAATGTTGCTCTTCATGCGGTCCAGCTCATCCCCTTGCAGGCTTGCGGCGGTCTGCACCTGGCGGTTGAGCAATTCCACAAAACCGCTGATGACGGTGAGCGGATTATTAAGATCGTGCACCACATTGCTTGCGGCATCCGTCACCGGCGCGCTGCCGGATAGTTCCTGGCGCAGCAGGTTGAGG
>JAYUWZ010001068.1:0-5657 GCA_043753265.1 Verrucomicrobiaceae bacterium | reverse complement strand
AGCACTGGATTCACAAGTCCGCCCCCCGAGATTTGAAGAGTGGCGTTGGGCTTGGGTGCATTCGCCATGAGGATGGGCGCCGCGGTTGCCGGTGGGCGGAAGGAACCTCCATCGAGTAACACAGGGCCGCTGAAACCCGTTCCCCCGCCTTTGGTCCACGACAGGGTGTCGGTTATCGAAAAGACCGGCCCTGCCCCCGTGAAAGCGAGCTCCCCCGCGATGAAGCCGCGAACTGTGCCTGTATAGAGTGGTATGAAAACAGCCAGAGTGGCATCATCCCGCAACATCGACCTGGCTGTAAAGGGGGTCATATCCGGGAGGCGGCCTGTCAAGCGGGTCGAACCGGTCTTCGAAACCTGCATCAGAGCAAAGCCAGTTCCCTGGTCCGGCAATGCAGCGTTCGGGATCAGGAAAGCGGTATGCGACCCCGTTTGGGGCGCAACACGCTTGGCGGAGAATGAAGTCCTTCCCAATGAGAACCCATTGCGCACCCCATTGTTTTCTATGGTCGCCGCGATACCGCCGAGCGGCGCGTCCCCTTTGATTCGAAGAGTAAGCGTCAGCGGAGCCTGCCCTGGTGGCCGGATTACGAGGGTGGCCGCTCCATCGGTGCCGAAGGTGCCTCGCAGGCGGAACGTGGGGCCTCCTATTTGAAATGTCGCACTAAAGGTTCCCGTGCGTGCAAGCGTGAGAGTGAGCATCCCCGATCCGGCAAACCCGGAACCTTCGGAAGTCACAATGCCCGTGTATCGCCCGCTACGCTCAGCAAAGAAGGGCACGAAGGTCACGGTTGCCTCGGAGGTTGCTCCGAAGGGATCGACTATCTGATAGAGGATCGAAGCACCTGCCACCCGGGGCTTCGATGGAAAATAGATCAATGTGGCTCCATCCGTCTCCACGCTGCCGCCTCCGTTGGAGACGATCGCGGAGAGAATTGTCAGCGTATCGCCATCGGGGTCCTGATCGTTTGTGAGGGGTGAAATTCGAACGAGCGTGGCATTCTCAGGAAGCACCGCGACGTCATTGCCCGCCGCAGGTGGCAGATTCGCCGGGGGCAGTATCGTTACATGCCCCGAGGTGCGCAGGCCCGTGGAGTCAGCGATAAGGTAATCGAACCCACCTCCATTCCGGGGATCCGCAGCGGAGAAGGTGACAATACCGCCCGATAGGGAAACAGAACCGCCCGAGATATTGGCTATTTCCACAAGCTGGAAAAGATCGCCGTCCTCATCCTGGTCATTGCCGAGTGGATCGAGAGAAGCCACACCTGACACTCGGTCGAGCGTGACCGAATCCGCAGAGGCAATGGGGGCAATGCTATCGAGATCGATTCTAGCACCCTCATCCTGTGCGAAAGCCGCCCATCGGCCCGAAATGTCGAACCCTGCTGAAAAATGAACCGGGGTCTGCTCCGTCACCACGCCGGACTCCGGAGCGACACGGTAGTATAGTCCATTGGTGCCGTTTGCTAGCAACTCCGGCGTTTCCGTGCGCCATGTAGCATTCCACGCGAGGTCTCGAGTTCCCGCAGGCAGTGTTGCCAGCGTGGCGGGTGTCAGCATTTCCACCGTGTAATCCTCCCACTTCCACACGGTGCCGGACATGTCCGAGGCAAACACACGCGAAGTACCCGGCTCAATGGCGATGCCGTGCAACTCCGCTGCGATTGGTAGCACTCGCTGGAGTACGCCATCCAGGCCCACTACTGCGATGCCCTGCTGCGGGCTGCTCACCGTCACAAGGATCGCGGCGGGTGAAGCGCCTATGGTGAGCCGTGGAAAATTGGAAGTTTCGTCGCCACGATTCATCGCTTCGCCAAATGCAGTGGAGAGCACGGAAAGGCTGAAATCCGAAGTGACCCTCAACAGCACATCCGTTCCTGGTCCAGCGATGAGCACCACCCACCCACCTTCGGGGTGTGCTGCCACATCGCGCAGACCTGCAGGTCCTCCGGAAACCTCCACATTGGCGGAAACAGTGGACAGCGCAGCCAGTATCTCGGTTGTAGAAATGGTCCGCACCATGGTGCGTTGCTCATCATAGGCGAGCATCTCTTCGCGGAAGCTATCCGCAAACAGAGTGATCGCCCCGGACTTCGCGCAACTCCACAGGTCGCGCCCGTTGCCAGTCGCGAGGGGACCCGGGCTTGGCTCGGGTGGGGGATTTCCCGTGTACACAAGCCTCGTGGCGCGCTGCAGCACCGGATGGCTGTTGGCCAGGCGCCACACACGACCATTGCTGAGATAATTCAATTGTGCGAGCAGGGCGGCGCCTTTGTTTAGTGAAAACACCGCCTGTTGTATCCACGCGCCAGTTTCTCGCACGAGCGGGCCCCCGGGGTTTCTCTGAGGATCAAGTGTGTCCAAGCCCGGGTGCCACGCATCCATCATGCCCCAGATCGGGTCGTATGTTTCAGGTCGCACCGCAAGCGTGCGGCGAATCTCGGCCAGCGCCTGTGTTGCTGCCGTACCTCCAAGTCCGAGTGCAATCTGGAGCGAGTAGGGCGCACGCGTGCCGGTTATCTCGGGATTCGCGTCCTCGGAGAGCGCCTGGTTGCCCGCCGCGCGGTAAAGTGTATCGGCATCCTCCATCGCGTCCGGCAGGACGACCTCGCCTTCGGGGCTGAGCAGGCGAAAGACCTCAAATGCCGCACGCGCATTCGCATTCCAAGCCACGGACGGCACACCGAAATCCGCGCCCCGGTCAGTCCCAAGGTTGGGATCCGCATAAATCGCCGACCAAAAGGCATAGGTAAACCACGCGCCGCTGAAACTCACGGTTACATTGGCACCCGCTTCCCGGCCCATCGTGCGCCGCGCGAGATAGAATGTGGCGGGGGGGACAGGATGCGCACTGCTCCCGATGGCGAGTAGATTCGCGAGCTTCTCCTCGTCGGTTGCCACGTCGAGATCGAGGATGTCCCCCTCGAAATTGCTGGACCAAAATCCTCCGAAGGCCGCGGGCGCTGCGAACCGTCCCTCACCGTGATCATCGATCGCGGGTTTCCAAGCCAGGGCAATCCTGCCCGTCGCTGGGTTGACTAGTTCGTCCCACTTCGTCCGAGCAAGGAGGTGCGCCACCCGCATGCGCAGTTCCATTTCATCGGCATCAGTGCCCTGGAAGCCTGCGCCGCAGGCCATCGCCCCAAATTGAAACAGGGCCGTATCGTAAGTAGAGCAGGCCACATTATTTGTCTCGTCCTCCAGTGTGCCGGCGTTCTGCGCGTCGATTTTTCGAGTTCCCGTGAGCGCTCCCAACGGCCCTGAGGGGTCCAGCCCGAGGAACTGATACATTAGCCCACGCGAGTTCCCTATCGCCCCACTTGCGCCATCGTGCCACAGGGCGTCCTGGTCGGCGTGGCGCAGGATGCGGAGCGCTATCGCAATCGCCTTGCTCCGGGAAATCCACTGCCTTTCAACAGCGACAGGTAGTGCTCCGAGGAGCCACCCTGTCGGCCCCGTCGCGAGTAAGTCCGGGGTAAGGTGCCTATCACGCACAAACGAGGTCTTCGGATCCATCATGCGGAGCAGTGCAAAGAAGTCCTGCCTGGCCAGCAGTTCCACGAGTTCGTAATCTGGCAGCAGGCGCACTTGCCCCGCAGCCCCCGGCGCTCCGTCCCGGTCCACCAGGTCGTGGGACAGCACATCAAAGCTCGCAGCCTGGGGATTGCGCACCCCGTCAGCCACATGGCGCTCCTCCACCAGTAGACTAATCAGTTTTACCTTCCTCCAAGTAAACCCTGGCTGGGTCAGGAAATTGGTGAGGGGCAGGTCTAGAGTCACAGGCTGCGCTGTGCCATTCAGCACAAAGCGGCGATACGCCGTCGCGCCATTGGTGCTTTTGGCCTCGCATTTGATTGTCACCTTTTTCCCGGTGGGATCTCCGCGCAGGACAAAGCGAAGCACATCGATCGACACACCTGCTTCGCTGGCACCCGGGAGAAGATTAAGGAAATCCGCAGCAGAGTCCTCGGGCAATGAGATGTCCGCGGCAGGTGTACCGTTCGGATTCACCGGGGTCACGGCGGTGCGGCCAAATGCAAAAGTGATACCCACAAACTCTTCGGGATCTACCGCATTAAAATCCCACGCAAATCGCAGCCCAGCTTGAGTTTGGTTGCCCGTGCCTAGTAAGATGGCGGTGCTGGCCGCCATGGATAGAGGGTTAGCTTTGTTAACAGTGCCCAGACTTCCCTGTCGCGATTCGCCCAGGTGCCTGGCTGCGGCTACGCTCTGCGCGGGAATGAAGATGGGATATACAGTTTCTCCCTTGCACGGGGTCGATAAGCATAGGACGAGGGGAATGAGGAGATGACTCCAGGCGGAGTACGCGCGGCGGGAATTGGTCATAGGTAGGATGGGCTGCTCCCTTCCGCATTATGTAGCTTGCGGGACGGGGTTGGTGTTGGCCGAGGCGCGGGGCGCTTCGACACGCAAGCGAAGGCCATGGCCTTGATGGAATCTAGGATAAACCGCGAATGAAACCAATTCGCTGCTTTACATTCACAGGCGTGAATTCGATTCACGGTGTGTTATGACATCGGATTCCATCCCCGGAGCCTCTCCCAAAACTCATTTTCCAAACCCTCGCCGGGCTAGGGAAATCCTGGCCGCCATTCATTTTGCCAGCACTGGGCAAAAACAGATCGAGATATCCCGCAGGCTGAACCGTTGTCAGGCACATGTAACTAGTCTTATGAAGGAGGCCAGGGAGCTAGGCTGGATCCATGTGCCTAATCCCGAACTTACGACATCCGTGCCCATGGAACTCTGCAGGACGGCCGCCATGGATTATTCACAAGATAAGGAATTGATCCAGAAACTCGCCCCGTTCTGGAAGCGTAAGAAAGGCACGTGCGAGGAAGTTTTGCAGCGGCGCGTGCAAACGATCGATAGCGGACAGGATTTTGCAGAGGCTGCCGCCTGTCGCATCGTCCTTCAGTTGAGACATGCCGGTTATACCGGCATCATGTGGGGAAGAACGATGAGTGGAATCATCGAACGGGTCTTGGCACACGTCACGACTCGCGAACTCGACCAGGCCAGGAATTTTGTTCCACTGCCTGCTTGCGGGGACCCGCTTTTCAGCGTCCACGCCGAGAATCTCAGCGAATCGTCGTCCCACCTCGCGGCAGCCCTGGCCCGCGCTTACCACATCAATGAGAAATCGCCAGGCCAGCCAACACTCGCGGGCGTGCCAGCCTATCTGGCTCCCCGCTTGATGAAAGATGCCAGGGCTTTTATCCGCAACATCCCTGGATACCAAAGTATCTTCGCCTCACGGAAATCAGGAGAAATCGCTTTATGCGAAAGAATGGATTCCGTGCTGACTAGCGTGGGGGTACCGACTGAGCCGGGAACACAAGGTGCAGGCACCTTCATTGAGGAACGCATCGCACAAGCTAGCACTGAAGCTGGTGGCAGGAGGCTGCGAGAGTTTATCAAAGCGAGTGTGATTGGGGACATCGCCGGATGGCTCATTGCCAAGCCGGGGGTAAGCAATAACGTTGTGGAAAAAGTGGAAGCGCTGAATGAAGGCTGGCTGGGTCTTAACGACCGGCATTTCCTGCAAATCGGCCAGCGGGCGCTGGATCACGACAATCCGGGGGTCATCGTCGTTGCGAAGGAACCTCGCAAGGCTTCACTGATCTGGCAGGG
>JAYUWZ010001067.1:0-2607 GCA_043753265.1 Verrucomicrobiaceae bacterium | reverse complement strand
CCCACTGGCGTGCACGCGGGGTTTCCGTGGAAGTCATCCGCCGCGCCAGTCGGGCAGGCTTCAAAGCCGGTGCACTGCAATATGGTCTCGATGCTCATCCCGCCGACGTGGTGGCAATTTTCGATGCGGACTTTCTCCCCCCTGCCGACTTCCTGCGGCAGACGGTTCCCGTGCTCCTGGCCGATCCACGGTTGGGTTGGGTGCAAGCGCGATGGGCGCATCTGAACGCCGATGCCAATGTGCTCACGCGGGCGCAGGCAGTAGGCATCGACGCTCATTTTGCCGTGGAGCAATCCGCCCGCAGCGCGGGACTTTTCATGGCCTTCAATGGCTCAGCGGGAGTCTGGAAGCGCGCGGCCATCGAGCAGGCGGGCAGTTGGAATGCAGACACCCTCACCGAAGATCTCGATCTTTCCTGCCGGGCCGCCATCCAAGGCTGGCACGGCCGGTTGCTGCACGATGTGGAAGTCCCGGCCGAATTACCCGCCCGTGCCGGCGCCTACCAGGCTCAGCAGTTCCGCTGGGCGAAAGGCACGCTGCAAACCGCCCGGCGCTTGCTCCCGCGCATGTGGCAAAGCGAGCTGCCGTGGTATGCCAAGGTGCAGGCGACGATTCACCTTACCCAGTATCTATTGCATCCCCTCTTGCTGCTCATCGTCCTCCTCACGCCGTGGATGGCCTGGCAGTTTCCCAGGGAAGCGGGCATTGGCTCGTGGGGAAGCTGGCAATTGCTGCTGAGCCTGGGGCTCGTGAGTGGCACATACCTCGGCGGTCAATGGCTGCTGCACCGCCCAGCCCACACCTCCCTGTGGCGGCTTTTCTCGCTCCTCCTCGCCGGCACCAGCAGCATGCTCGGCACGACCCGGGCCGCGTTGGAAGCGCTGGCGGGCCGCCGGAGCGATTTCGTCCGCACCCCGAAAGAGGGACTCCGGGGGCATGGCCGCCCCGATCGTGCCAGGCTTGTGCCGCCTGCGCTGGAGTATTGCTTCGCGCTCTACTGCGTCGCCAGCATGGTCGTATGCGCGTCCTTAGGGTGGTTTGCCGCCATGCCCATGCTCTTCTTTTGCGCCACGGGCAGTCTTGTCATGGTGCACAGCCACGGCTCAACCAAGCATCGGGAGCTGGCGACCACGGGCACGCCCCCAGGTTCCCTCCCCGACACGTCTCAGCACCAGGAAAAACATGAGCACGCGTCAGTCTGAAACCGGTGTCTTGTCTCGCCAGGCCATTGTCTCCACGACTTTGGTCATCATCCCCGCGCTGAATGAGGAGGAGGCTCTTCCCCGGGTTTTGCAGGATTTACGGGGCTTGGGGATCGGGAACATCCGTGTCGTGGACAACGGCAGTACCGACCGAACGATGGAGGTCGCCCGGGCGCTCGGAGCGGAGGTTCGTTCGGAGCCCATTCGTGGCTACGGGGCCGCCTGCTGGCGGGGCCTGCACGATCTGCCTCCCACCGTGACATGGATCCTGTTTTGTGACGCCGATGGCAGCGATGATCTCAGCGAGCTGCCCCGACTGTTTGCTGCAGCGGAAGCGGATGCCGACTTGATCCTCGGCAATCGGCGCTCCTCCCTGTCGGGAAGACGGGCGATGACTCCCCAGCAGAATTTTGGCAACGCGCTGGCTACACTGCTCATTCGTCTCGGCTGGCGTCATCGTTATGAAGACCTCGGTCCGCTCAGGCTCATCCGGCGCTCCGCCCTGGATCGGATCGCCATGCGGGATCGTGGTTTTGGATGGACGGTGGAAATGCAAGTTCGGGCGGTGGAGGAAAGCCTCAAGATCGTGGAACTGCCGGTCGGCTACCGGCGTCGACAGGCGGGACGGTCCAAAATTTCGGGCACCATCCTGGGTTCTCTTCGAGCGGGTTCGGTAATCATTTCCACCATCGGGCGGTTGTGGCTCCGCAAAATGTTCCGTTCTAAAAAGGCTCCTCCGCGGGAATGAACTTTTCGCGGGTCAGTTTCTTCAGCGGCACCTTCCTCCTCCTGCTCGGCGGAGCTTGGTTGGGATGGCAGGGCGGCGTGGAAACCACTTCTCAGGTAGCGCATCTGCTCGGGGCGCTGGGCATCATGTCCGCCGGCTATCTCCTCGCCTGGCCTCGCGGTCGTTCTTCTGTCGTCACCATCTGGGTCGTGGCGCTGGCCCTTCGGATGTGGTTGCTGTGGATGCCGCCCGGCAACGATGTCTATCGCTATGTCTGGGAAGGCCGGGTGGTCGCAGCTGGCTTCAATCCCTATCATTACGCCCCAAACGATCCGGCTCTTTTTCACCTCCGGGATGCCCAGTGGCAAAACGTGGAGCACCCCGGGGCCACCGCCATTTATCCTCCGCTGGCGCAATGGATCTTTGGTGTCATAGGCCATCTCGGTGGAGGATTGCTGGCGTGCAAAATCGCGGTGCTGCTGGCGGACCTCGCCATCGGCCTCCTCCTCGCGCGGCGATTCGGCTCGGCGCGTGCCCAGCTCTATTTGTGGAATCCGCTGGTCCTGTGCTCCTTTGCCGCCGGTGGGCATTACGACAGCCTCTTTTTGCTCCCGCTCGTCATGGCTTGGCTGTCCTGGAAGGCCAAGCCCACCGGGCTCGGTGCCCCGCTCTGTCTTG
>JAYUWZ010001066.1:0-2609 GCA_043753265.1 Verrucomicrobiaceae bacterium | reverse complement strand
GTATATCACGATCAAAGTCCCCGCAGGCACTTCACTCCATATGGGCACACTTGCAAAGGTGACGTAGGTATAATCCCGATCCTTTAGCATAAAGCCTCGCAGATCGGTAGTCTGGAGCGTGAGCAATTCCACCCACTCCCGCCCTGCTCCGGAACCCTGGCTCAACTCATTGATCAAAAGGGGCCGCGCCGCCGCAGGCCCATTCCCCGTCGCGATCAAATCGCTGTCATAAGTGTACGCCACCCCGTGCCGCCCCAACTCCACGGGCCTGCGATTTACCGTGACTACGTTGGTAAAGAACGGCCCACCTGGATTGTTCAAGCCCGAGGGAATCACCGCGCATCGCACATATTTCCCCGACTGCGCCGTCCCTAGCAAAAGGGAGTTGGTGGTGGCTCCGGCAATCGCAGTGTAGTCCGTCCCGTCAGTGGACTCCTGCCATTCGTAGCCGATGGTGATGGCGTCTCCTTCCGCATCCGTGGAGGCCACGCCCCCCACCGTCAGTGTCTGCTCGGTGAAGACGCTGCCAGCCGGCGTCACACTCGCGGCGGTGACCACAGGCGGGTTGTTCCCCGGTGCCCCATAAATTCTCAACGTGGCGCTGGTGAGCGTGCCTTGATCTACCGCGGCAGTATCCGACACTCGCAGGGTCCAGGTACCCTTGGCTGTTTCCCCCCAGTTCCGCACCGTGGAAAAAGTCCAGTTGGAAAGATTGTTGTCCGAGTCCGAGTTCTTCTCCGCAAGCCGGCTCACCGTGCCCGATGGTGAGGTCAGGGTGATATTCAGATCCCCGCGATAGGTATGGGAGACGCTAATCGTCATCGTCACTTGCTCCACCCGCATCGTGGATGCGATGGAGAAACTCCTCACGATGCCCGTGGCGTTATTGTCGGGAATCGCCACGCTCAGGCCGGTCTGCGCCGAGCTCACGTTCTGGTGCGTCCCGAGATTTGCCCAGGTGCCCGCCAGGTTTACCGCCGCCTGCGCATTGATCATCCCCGCGCCAAACTTGTGGTTGAAATGAAACCCCGCCCCATTGGTGATCCAGTCCGAATCGGTCGGGTCGATCTTCCTCGCCGAGCGAATCAGAATCTCCTGCATATCGCGCCAGCCCAGATTGGGATTTCGCTGGAGGATCAGCGCCGTCACACCGGCCACAAGCGGCGTTGAAGAGGAAGTGCCGCCAAAGTCGTTCGTGTAATTCGGGTCCGTGCCCAGACCGCTCACCCCGTCATTGTATCCCACGGTGCCGGTGAGATCGGTGGTGGTGACGTCGATATTCCCCCCACTGCTGGGCGCCGAGATGAGCAAGTTCGCCCCCGGCTCGCTATAATACGCTTGCTGGCCCTGGCTATCGATGGCGCCCACGCAGATCGCGTAGATCGAGTTGGCAAAGCTATCGTAGTTCGCATTGTCACCGTAATCTCCATCATTCCCCCCCGCCCACAGAAAGATGGTCCCCAGTCCTCCACGGCCCACCAACGCGGAATTGGCAATCGCTGCCGCCGCAAGCGGCCCCGGCCCGTCATACGGCGAGCCCGGACCCCAGCTATTACTTTTCACCTGGATGATGTTGCTCATCCAGTTCATTGCCTCCGCGTCCTCCGAGTCGGTCGTCACCCCTGCAATCAGCCTCATCCCCACCAGGGTGGCCTCGGGGGCTGCGCCGGAAATACCGATGCCATTATTGCCCCGGCCACCCGCCACGCCTGCGCACGCTGTGCCATGAAAGTCGTCGTTCGCCGCAACCGGGTTCGGATCGTTCGCCGTGCCGTCATTCCAATCGTGATCGTTCACCGTGTCCACATTGGGCGAAAGGTCTGGGTGGGCCGTTTGGAGCCCATCGTCCACGATGCCGATGCGAATCCCCGCGCCCTTGTAAGTATCCCATACCGAGACAATATTCGCATCCACCCCCGTCACGCCGCCGCCCTGCCCCGTATTGCGCAGATGCCACTGGTTCCCAAAAAGAGTGTCGTTGGGAATGAGGCGCTTCTTTTTGAGCCGCGCGAGTTGTGGTTCCGCGGCCTCCACGCCCGGCTCGAGGGCCAGGCCATCCAGTGCCTCCAGCGAGCCGCTCATGCCCTTCGCCTCAAACAAATGCCAGCCCGGCGCATACCCGAGGGTCTCCACATGCGTGAGCCCCTGGTTCTTCGCGATGACTGCGGGATCCACACCATGGCGGAGCTTCACAGCAATCCGTCGTGTCACCACCCGCCGCGTATATTTGTCCCGGGGTTTCCCTTCCTCATACATCACCAACTGCGCTTCCTCCCCCGCAGCGAGCACCTCTGCCGCCGCCTTCCGCACCGCCTCCGCAGTCCCCGCCCCCTGCACCTCAATCTTGCGCGTGCGCTTCTGTGCATCACGCCCCTCCACCTCATCCATGGCTACGACGAAAGCGCGCCTCCCTCCACCATCGGGCAACGTATATCGCTCTTTAAGTTCTGCGAGGGCGCTATGCGATAAGAGCGCAGCCATCGCTGCAGCGCGAAGGCTGGAATGTAGTAGGGACGGCATGGGACACTAATACCCTTACCCACTTCCCACGTTCACGCAAATGGGGGAGTTGTGATTAATTTGTGAAGAATTAACCCTTACCCAACCTG
>JAYUWZ010001065.1:0-2610 GCA_043753265.1 Verrucomicrobiaceae bacterium | reverse complement strand
CCGCCGATCACCGCGGCATTCGTATTTGCACCGGCGCTCACGAGTAGAGCCCCGCTCGCGAGGTTCAGAGTGGTGGCCACGTCACCCGTGAGTGTCACGTTGCCCGCCGTGCTGTCGATGCGAAGGCTGTTGATGCTCTTTGTGCCGAGTGCGCTGGCGCTCACGTTTTGAGTGAGGTTTGTAGTGCCACCAGCTGCGGTGTAGTCGGTGGCAAATTCCGTCCCTATATTGAGAGGGCGAATGCCGTTTGCCCCCACCGTCACAAAGGTATCGCCAGGATTCGCCACGCTGGAGACGCCACCGATGGCGTATGGCAAAATGGCGATGGTCGTGGTGGCTGCGGTAACGGGGCCACCCACCAGATCTCCCGTGATGCCGCTCGCAAAAGTAACGCGGTTCGACAGCGTGGCCGACGTTCCGCCGAAGTCCGCGACCCCACTCCGCGCGAGCAGCGTGGCGTTGTTGTCGCGAGTGAAGGCGTCGGTCGCATTTGCAAAAGTCAGCGTGGTAATTGCAGCGGTGGGGCTGCCGACCGTGTTGGTGAGCGTGATGACATTGGACCCTGCGCTGAGATTCAGCCGGTCAGCGGTTTCCACACGAGGACCGTTCTGGTTGCTGGACATGCGCAGTCCATTTCCCGTGGTTCCTTCGAGGTGGATCACAGCGCCATTGGCGATTTTGTCCACATTGGCACCCTGGTCCTGCTGCGAGAGTAGGGAGCCGCCGCGCAGCACAATGCTCGTTACGCCGGTGAGCCCCGCGTTATTACTGGTGAAATCCGTGAGACCTCCCAGCACCTGCCACTCACCGGTGAATGCCTGCGGGTTCGTCGTGAGCGTCATCGTGGCGCTACCGCGCTTAATCACTGTTCCGCTACCAGTCAGGAGGCCCTGGTAGGTCGTCGCTGCCGTTGCATTGATGGTGAGCACTCCACCTGCGCCAAGCTGGATTTCGCCCGCACCCTGGCTCGTGAATACGCCGCCGGAGAGGGAGCCGATTCCCTCGGAGGTGCCGTTGAGGTTCAACAGCGCGCCTCCCGCAGCGACCATGTCGCCTCCAGCGGCGAGGTTCAGTTGCGTGAAATCGCTGAATGCATTGCCGCCTGCGATTCTCACGTTGCCCTGGATGTTCGTGGTGCCGAGATAGAGATTGCGTCCGCTTACCTCGGTGAGGCCCGGGCCCCCGAGGGTGAGGGCCTCGTTCGTGGTGAGCGGAGCGCTATTAGCGCCGATGCCCGCCGAAACGAAAAGCGTGCCTGTGGAATAATTCGCGAGGACGAGTTCCGCCGTGCCGGTGTTGTTATTGAAATCGGCCATCAGCAGACCGCCGCTGATCGTCGTGTTGTTGGCCCCCACATTGGAACTCACAGCAACGCCGCCAGAGCGTACCGTGAGCGCCCTGCCTGGATTGTTCAGCGCCAGCGTATTTTCAGCAGCTCCATCGAAAACGAGGGAATGGATCGCCGGAGCGGTCAACGTGCCGGAGAGCGCGCCGTCCACCACGATATTCTGCGCGGAAAGCCACTCGCTGCGGTCCGCCTGCACAGTGCTAGCGACCGCGCCGAGGCTGCCTGCCGTCACCGTGGCAAACCGGTTGCCATTGAAGAGCGCATAGGGTCCCAGGATGCCATGTAAGTTATTCGTGGCGGTGGTGAGGTATTTGCCGAGCACGACATCTGCGGTCGCAAAGTTCACCAATCCCTGTCCCGTAGCCCGTGTGATGCCATTGAGCGTAAATGTGAGCGCCTGGTCATTGCTCGGCAGCAGTTCCACACTGCCCGCACCGGACAGGATACTGAACGAGGTGGCAACCTCCGTCGTGGGTGCGCCGGCATTGCCGCTCAAAATCAATTTGCCGCCGCGCAGAGCTGTGACCCCGCCCGTGTCTGGCACCTTGCTGCCATTGTTCACGGTGTAGTCGAAAACCAGCGTGCCGCGATAGATGTCGAGGTTGCCCGTGAAGGTGTTGTCGCCTCGCAGAACGAGTCGGCCCGTCTGCTCCTTGCGCCAGCTTCGCGCGGTCGCGTCGCCATTGGAAATCGGCACGGAAATGACTGTGTCATCCAACGCCGGCCCATCGAAAATGTTAAACGCGCGATCGCCAAACAGACCAAAGCTGCCCGCACCGCTGATCGTATTTCCATTGCCAGCCGCGTTGAACACCGGGTTGGCATTGAGGCGGTAGATCACGCCGGTATTGACGACCAATTCCGGCGTCGCACCCGCCGTCGCGCCCATCGTCAGGTTCCCCGCCGCACTCTGGCTCGCATTCATCACCACCCGGCCTTCGTTGATGTTGAAATTGCCTGTAAATGTATTGATGCCGTCGAACTGCACCGTGCCCAAACCCGTCTTGGTGACGGCTCGGGCACCGGCATCCCCGTTGACCACGGGAATGGTCACGAGCAGATCCGCGCTGGAAGCCGTGTCGCCGATGGTAAATGTCCTGTCCGCCAGAAGTGCCAGCGTGCCCGCACCGGTGATAAGGCCGGCACCGCCCGTTGCAGACTGGGTGACGTTGCCAACACGAAAGGCCACACTGGTAGTGAGAACGGGCATAGCGGTGGGCAGCGTGCCAAAGGTGAGCGGTGGATTCGCGGTGTTCGCGGTG
>JAYUWZ010001064.1:0-2611 GCA_043753265.1 Verrucomicrobiaceae bacterium | reverse complement strand
AGGAAGTGCCCGTGGCCATCCCGGATGCGTTCTTCAAGATCGTCATCAAGCAAAACCCGGCGAAGGCAAACCGGCCCGATGTGCTGGCCTTTATCTACCCGAACCAATCCATCCCGATGAACGCCACGCACCACGACAAATATCTGGTGAGCGTGGACACCATCGAAACGAAAACAGGCCTCAACTTCCTGCGCAAACTGCCGGCAGCCGACCAGATTGTGGTCGAGCGCACGAAGGCAGTAGCGCTTTGGAAGTGAGGCCCGAGTGTTTCCGGGAGACGCGCCTGCTACTTGGAGTAGCCGGTCGTCGTGCTGGACGAGTGATCCATGGTTGTCGTCGACCGGGGTTCGCTGCTTGAGCAAGCGCCCAAGGTGACTGCAAACGCGAGGGCGATAATGGTAGTGAGCATTTTCATCGTCCATGGATCGCGTGACCGGGCTCGGGTGGATGTATCAGTGTGACGTGGACTTGCAGTCCGCTGCTCGTATTCGATGAGTTGCAAGCCTGCGCGCACGCCAGCGGACAGGATGTCCGCGCTACTCTGAGTCGCGCCTTGCCATCTTTCGCTCCTTCTTGGCTTCCCGCATCTCGTCCTTGGCCATGAGATACGCCTCTTTCCTCGCGCGGCCGATGCAGAGATGCACATCGGCGGCGGCGAGTCCGTGGCGCTCGCCCACTGTGGCGAGCAGCTTCTTTTCGGCCTTGGAAATGCCGCCCGTGGCCAGCGCGGAGGCGGCCATGTCCACAATCCACGCCTGCGCTTCCACCGGGGTGGCGGGCTCTGGCACGTCGAGCTGGCCTGCGGTGGCCATGCTCACCATTTCCTGCACTTTATCGAGAGGCACCTTGTGGCGCTTGGCGGCGGCCTCAATGAGCTCGCGAATCGAATCATCCTGAGCCTGGCCCTCGCTCACCACCGAGTGGATGATCCACGCCAGACCACCCGCCGCGCCATTTCTTCCCGGTGAGCGCAGGGCGCCGAATTGATCATCGTCACGCCGCGAGGTGGCCACGGCTTCGGCCATGAGCGACATGGCACGATCAGATCTGCTGGGCATGATTTCGCGCAGCACCCAGTGCGAGCCGTCATTCAGCACCGTGCCGCAAAATTCGCAGGCGTTTGACACGTCGAAAGAAACCGCGCCTCCGCAATTCGGGCAGTGTGCAGAGGACACACTCGCCTCGGGCTGGCTTTGTGAACCAGCCTTTCGCGCGAGCACATAGAGCGTCTGCTGCATCGTCATTCCGCCGAGGGCACGCACGACGCCCTTGCCGTTTTCCTCAAATGGCCGGCCCATCCACCACACGTCCACGAGCGCGCGATCCTCGGTCTCGCCGGGGATGACCCCCACGGTGTCCACGGCGCTCACCGCGCAATCGCAGGTGAATCGGCGCACCCCGTTGTGGCCCGCCTCGAGCGCGCTCTGGTAGATCTCGCACCACGCGGGCTCCGCCACTTTGCGCAGCGGGTCCATCTTCCCCAGCCGATCCGCCGCCGCCTTGCGCCAGAAGACGACCGAGGTGGTGTCCTCGAGGTCCTGTAAATTGAAGCCGGGGTCGGTCTCGCGAATGCGCAGAGTGCCCGGTGCGGGCTTGGTGCGGGGATTCCATTCTCCCTCCTGGGTGATCTCGGCGAGCACCCAGTCATACTGACCACTCCGCAGGAGTGCCTGGCAATACTGGCATTTTGCGCCCTGATTCATCTCAATCGCCGCGCCGCAGTTTGGGCAACTCCCCTCGATAAGTCCCGCCTTGTTGAGGACGGTGCGGCTGCCCTTCGTGCGGATGAATGACCAAAACTCGACAAATTGATCGTTCTCCTCCGTGCCGGGAATGGGATTGCCCGTATCCGCAGAAACCCGCACGTCCTTGGCCCTGGCCGCAATCCGCATCGTGACCACATCGAAGACCGGGCCGCAATCCACCTCGGCAGGATCGCAGCTGAGGACCTCCAGGCCGGACATCGAGCCGCGGTAGCCGAGCGCGCGCTGCTCCTCGAACTGCAGGTTGAACCGCTCGTGGATGCCGTCGGAAATGAAGGGGCGCACGGCGACGAGTTCCTGCGCGCACCAGGCTTTCTGAAGCTTGATAAATGCGACGCGCACCCGTTCTCCAAATGCCTTGGCTGTGAAATCCGGGTCGCCTTTGCGCAATTGGCGCAGCCCCTTGGAAACGAGGTTTTGATCGATGGCGCGCGCGCCGCGCCGGATCACTCCGTTGACGTAAAGACGCCTGCTGCCCGTGGCGCTGCGGTACATCGCATACACCCCGGCTGCCGTGACCGGCAGCCCTATGAAGGGATGGTGCGTGACCAGCCACCACCAGCCGCGAATGAGCGTGAACAAATTACCGGAGCTTCCGCTGCCCCCGCTGGAACTCCCCCCCGAGGAGCCGCCGCCCCCACCCCCGCCGCCGCTGCTCGAACTGTGGCCACCTCCCGCGCGCGCCCACAATTCCACGGCAGAGAACGCCAGGAAAACTGCTGCCAGCACGAGCCATCGCAGCCTGAGATTGGGACGAAAGGGATTAACCACGCTGAGGAGTTTTCGTTTAAGTAAGGTGAACGAAATTCGCAAGCGTGGAGTGGAACGCATACGGAAGTGGGAGGGGG
>JAYUWZ010001063.1:0-2612 GCA_043753265.1 Verrucomicrobiaceae bacterium | reverse complement strand
AAGGCCGTCACCGGGGACACGCAATCCCGGGCCTCGCGGAGTGCCCTCTCCGTATCGGCAACACACAGCCCCAGCGGGCTGTTGATGCCGATGGCGGTCACTGCCACACGGTGGCGATTGGGATTGGCGGACAAACTGGGCACTTGGATGGAACGACGAACCTATCCACCCGGACGCCTGAAATGCAACGGCGTCCTTGCCCCGTCGTGCCGGGGAATGCGATATGGGGGAGAATGGAAGAAAATCCTGTAGCCGCAAAGCCTCGCCAGGCGCTGCGCCAACGCCTGTTTTGGTTCTTTGCCGGGGCCGGCGTGAATTATCTGCTGATTGCCACGCCGCTGAACTATCTGGCGCAAAACACCGCGTTGCCCGTGTGGGGCAGATCCGCGATCAGCATGGGGGTAAGCGCGAGTTTCTTCTTCTTCTGGAATTATTTCGTCAATTTCCGGACCGATTCCAGGAAGCGGGACGCACTAGGCCGCTACCTTACGGCGGTCGTCGTATTGTGGGCCATGTCCAGCGCGATTCTCACGGCCTGCCAGTATTTCAACGCACACCTCTCACTCAAGATCGGCACCTATCCCATCAACCTGGACGTGGTCGCCACCCAGGCCTGCTTCGGCTGGCTGAAGTTCATTGTCTACCACAAGTGGGCCTTTCCGGTGGCGAAAGGGAAAGCTGGCGAAGCACTGCCAGCGGACGACTCAAAGCTTTAGCGCTGCGGGAAAGACGGCGGCGCGCTGCGAGAGGGCCCGCCCTTTCGGCCAAACAGGGTACTACCAAGCAGCAGCAGACCACCACCAACCGCAAAGCCGCCAAATCCCAGCTTTGGCTCCTCCCCTTCCTTCACCAACACGAAGTCTGGTGCGAGGTTCAACTTCAGGGCACTCAGCTTTTCACGCTCTTTCTTTTTGGAAGAGATCCCGAAGTCCACGAGGACGCGGACGTCGTGCTTGGGCCAGAGGCGAGCCGAATTCTTGAGAACAAACTCGATGACTTTTTCCTCGGGAAGGACGCTGAGTTCTTTGTATAGCACCCGGAATCCCAAGTCCTTGGTGTGAAGCACCACGCGGGCCGGACCTTCCTCACCACGGTTTGTGATAAGGGGAATGTATAGCTCCGTGATTTCGTCCCCCAGGCCTTTACGCATCGCCGCCCCCGGGATATCCAGCGTCGCCCCCTTGATTTCCAGCCATTCCGCCTCTGGCTTCTTCTTGAGATACTCAGTCAGTGTGATCGAAGTAATCTGTTTGTTGCGGAACCACGTGTACAGGTCCTCGCCACCGATCCAAAGGAGAACTGCCGCAAAAAAGATTCGACCAATTACACTGCTAGCCGAGCCTGCGCGGGATGGATGGGGAAGTGATTTCATTGCAGGTGAGTCATTGTCGCTGGGAATCCACTACCCGCCGCCCTTCACCACGGTCAAGCAACGCTCACCCGATCTTGCGTGTCTCAAACGGACTGCTAGGATGATCAACCATTTCAAATGAATACTGCCAGCGACATCCTATACCTCGACAACAACGCGACGACCCAGGTCGATCCCGCCGTTCTCGATGCGATGATGCCGTTTCTCTCAGGCAGCTACGGTAATCCCTCGTCGGGCTACCGTTTTGGCAAAGTCGTGAAGGACGCCATCGCCCATGCACGCGAGCAGGTCGCCACGCTGCTCGGCTGCGAGCCCTCCGAGGTCCTCTTCACGAGCTGTGGCACGGAGAGCACGAATGCGGCCATCCATTCTGCGTTGCAGATGGACCGCGATCGCCAGCACATCGTGACGACCCGCGTGGAGCACAGCGCCACCTTGAAAACCTGCGAGGGCCTTGCCCGACGCGGACAGCCAGTCACCTGGCTGGGCGTGAATGGCGACGGGCAGCTCGACCTCGCGGAGGTGGAACGTGCCGTGACGGATGAAACGGCCATCGTTTCCATCATGTGGGCGAATAACGAAACCGGCGTGACCTTTCCCATCGAGCAGATTGCAAAAATCGTCCGCGACAAGGGTGCCGTGTTCCACACCGACGCGGTGCAGACGATTGGCAAGCTGCCGGTGAATCTGCGCGAGCTGCCGGTCACGTTTCTCTCGCTCAGCGGGCACAAGCTCCATGCCCCAAAAGGCATCGGCGCACTCTATGTGAATCGTCGCACCAAATTTTACCCGCTACTCACCGGAGGCAGCCAGGAAGGCGGGCGCCGTGGCGGCACCGAGAACGTCGCGAGCATCGTCGCGCTCGGCAAGGCGTGCGAACTCGCATCCACTCACATGGCCCACGAGACGACCGAGGTGAAGGCGCTGCGCGACGAATTCGAAAGTGGCATCCTCGCCCGCGTGCCCGGGGCCGTGGTGAATGGCGACCGCGAACAGCGGCTACCCAACACCAGCAGCATCACCTTCCCCGGTGTGGAGAGCGAGGCCATGCTCATGGTGCTCGACCAGCGCGGCCTTTGTTGCTCCGCCGGCAGCGCATGCACCACCGGCCAGCACGAGCCCTCGCATGTCCTGCGCGCCATGGGCTTCGATGACACCCGCGCCCGCGCCAGCCTGCGCTTTTCCTTCGGCCGCTTCAACACCCGCGAAGAAGTCGCCCGCGCCCTCGAGTGGGTGCCCT
>JAYUWZ010001062.1:0-5673 GCA_043753265.1 Verrucomicrobiaceae bacterium | reverse complement strand
TTTTCCTAGGCCTGCGCTTCGCTTGACCTAGGCTATGCTCTTGCGCGCCCTTGGCGCGACAATACAGCGACTTCGCCTTTTGGTCTGCTGTTTCGACTTGTGGGTAACGATTAGTGCAAGCTCCCGCACTCCAGATTTTCACCTGACGCTTATCGGAAATCCATCCTCGCTTGCCGTTATGGCGGGTGCCCGGCACATTGCGCGGGTGTTGTTCCGCCTCCTGCTCCTAGTCCTTGCGCCGCTGGTTGTCTGCGCCCAGAATTTGCCAGAGGTACTCACCACCACGCGGGCCGTGCGGGAGCTTGACCGCAAGCGCTCTGCGGCGGGGCTGCCTGTGAAGGTGAAAGGGGTCGTCACCTTTGTCTCTCCGCAGACCAATGGGAGCTTTATCGTGGATGATGGCGACACGGGTGTTTACGTGGCTACTTCCGACGCCCTGAAACGCGGAATAACCGAGCAGGATTTTTCCGGTGAAGTTGCATTGGGCATGATGGTGGAGGTGACGGGGGTGACCGGATCAGGCGGATTTGCCCCGGTCATCGTTCCCCGGCAATTACGCGTCGTGGGCACTGCTCCCCTTCCCCCGGTGAAGCGCGCGGAAGTGGTGGACTTGCAAACGGGCCGTCTCGATTGCGAACGCGTGAAGGTGCGCGGCGTGGTGCAAAATGCGGAACTCGGTCCGCGCCTTATCGAATCCGTGAGACTGGAGCTCTCCTCCGTGGCCGGCCACTTTGTCGCCTACGCCCTGAAGCCGGAGGGCTTTGATCCCCGCAGCCTCATCGATGCGGAAGTGGACCTCTCGGGCGTCGCCCTTACTTTTTTCAATGAGCGAGGCGAAATCGTGGGAGCGCGGGTGCAGATCCGCGGGATGGAGGATGTCGAGATCATCCGACCCGCCCCGGAGAGTCCCTTTGCAGTCCCGGAGGCAACCCTGGATGCCCTTCTGCCCTTTTCGCCGGAGCGTCCCAATCTGCATCGCCGTCGCATCAGCGGCACGGTTACCGCCTCCCGACCCGGCTCCTACTTTTACGTGCAGGATGGCGAGCGCGCCGTACGCGTGACCACACGCAACACGACGCCGCTGTCTCCGGGGGATCGTGTGGAGGTTTCCGGCTTCATCGAGTTGTGGGAATATTTCGCCGAGGTGCGCGAGGCCGTTTTCCGAAAAACGGGGACCGGTCCCATCCCGCCGCCGGTGCCCATCACCTATGCGACAGTGTTGCTCGCCAGAACCCGGGCCGAACCCGGTCTCGGTGCGAGCCATCTCGATGGGCGCCGTGTCGTGCTGGAAGGACGAATTGAAAAAGTGGAGGCCGGAGAAGACGGGGGTACCCGGATTTCGCTCGATTGTGACGGGCGCCTCGTCTTCGCGACGTTGATCAACCTGGCCCCGGCGGATGCACTGCGGCGCATGGCACGTGGCAGCGAGGTGCGCGTGACCGGGGTGTGCCAGGTGCAGCTATCGGTGGGCAGGCCCACGCTCAGCAATCCGGTGCCGACGGGGTTTCAATTGCTCGTGCAGAGTGCCGACGACGTGGCTGTGCTCCGGGTGCCGCCATGGTGGACACCCGAGCGCCTGCTGCTCGCACTGGGAGGGACGGGTGTGGTGCTCGCGCTGGCGCTGGCATGGGTGCTCCTGCTCCGCCGGCAGGTGACCCTCCGTGGCGCGGAGCTCGCAACGGAGATTGGCAATCGCCGCAACGCTGCCGTGGAATTCGACGCCACGCTTCGTGAGCGCAAGCGCCTCGCCGCCGACCTTCACGACACACTCGAGCAGGCGCTCACCGGCCTCGCCCTGCAGCTCGAGGCTGTGGTTCTCTTTCGCAACGATGAACCTGAGCGCAGCACACGCCATCTGCATCTCGCCCGGCAATTCCTGGCCCGCAGCCGCGAAGATGTGCGCCGATCCGTGTGGAACCTGCGCGCACAAGGACTGGAGGGCCGCACCCTTGTCGAGGCGCTTCACGAAATGGTGGGATCCCTCACCGAGGGCCAGCCCGTGGAGTGTGCCTGCGAGGTGGAGGGCCAGCCAATCCCGCTGCCAGACTTCATCGCGGGCAACCTGCTCCTCCTCGCACAGGAGTCTGTCACCAACGCCCTGAAGCACGCAGAGCCCGGCACCATCCGAGTGAAGGTCACTTTCTCGCCGGAAAAGATCATCCTTGCTGTGGAAGATGATGGCATCGGGTTTGACCCCGCGCGCGCACCGGGGTTGCAGGAAGGCCACTTTGGCATGCAGGGCATGCGTGAACGGGTGAAGCGGCTGGATGGAACTATCGCAATTCAGAGCACGCCGGGGAAAGGGACGCAGATCGTCGCAGAGGTGCCGACGCCCAAATAACCCGCCCCAATTCGTCCTTCGTCATTCCCACTACCCATTCGGGCAATATCTTTCCTCCTCGCGATGTGCTCTACTCATCGGAATGTCGCAGAAAAATACCATTCGACTCATGCTCGTGGATGACCATTCCATGGTGCGAATGGGCTTTGCCACCGTGCTGGCCTTTGAGAAGGATTTGAAGGTCGTGGCAGAGGCGGAGGACGCGGCCCAGGCGGTGACCATGTTTCAGCAGCATCGGCCCGACGTGACGCTCATGGATGCCCGCATGCCCGGCGGCAGCGGGGTCGATGCCATCCGCCGCATCCGCGCGGAATTTCCGGATGCGCGCATCGTGATGCTCACGACTTACGATTTGGAGGAAATGGCCTTGGATGCCCTGGATGCCGGGGCTTCAGGGTTCCTTCTCAAATCCGTCCAGCGTCTTGCGCTGATCGACGCCATCCGCCGGGTCCACGCAGGCGAGCGCTGTTTCCCGGAATCGATGGAGCGCCGCCTCGCCTCGCATGGCGCGCACAAACGCCTGTCTCCACGCGAGTTGCAAACGCTGGAGCTTGTCCGGCGCGGGCTGTCCAACAAAGATGTAGGCGTGGCGCTCGGCGTATCTGAAAACACCGCCAAGGCGCACGTAAAAGCCATCCTGCTGAAGCTCGGAGTGGCCGACCGTGCCGAGGCAGTTGCGGCAGGATTTGAGCGAGGGCTCCTGCACATTGGAGAGGAATAGGCCGGCGCGCTTCACGAAAAGCGGGAGTTCGCTATTACCCGATCGGGTAAGTCCGACCGGGGAATAGCGCCAACTGCAATCATGCGCTAAAGATCCATTACACTGCGGCCTACCTCCCGCATTTTCCAGCCTACCCGCATGAAACGAGTTCCTTCTTCCCGCCATCACTATCGCCAAATTGTATCCTCCGCATGGAGGCTGGCTGCCTTTACCCTATGTGCCAGCTCAGCACACGCCGCTGACCGGTATTGGGGAAATTCGGGTACGGACTACCATACTCCCTCGAACTGGCTGGGAGGTGTTCCTGTCGCTGCTGACAGGGGCATTTTCGGCCCTCCGCTCGTCGGCCCTGTAGTGAGTTCCCCGGTGACGGCAAACGGCTTCAGCTTTTTCTCCCCGGGCTTTACCATCTCGGGAGCCACAGGACCCATCACCCTTACCAGCGCGGTGACGAACTCGGATCTTTCGACAGCCATCTATATGGCGACGGCTGGAACGACAACGATCTCCGCTCCTATTGATTTAGGTGTGGGCACCAGCGCCGGGCTCTCCGCAGTCCTAGGTGGCGAAATCGTCCTCAGTGGGGACATCTCCGGTACCCGTGGCATTCAAAAACTGGGCTCGGGCACTCTCACGCTCTCGGGAAATAATAGCTTTGCGGGCGGCGTGGGCGGTGACGGTGCGAATGGGCGCTTTGGGCTCACCCGCCTGAACATCAACAGCAACACAGCGCTGGGAACCGGCACCTTCACCATCGGGCAGGGAAATGGGGGTAGCATGATCGGAAATACCAGCGGCTCCGCACGGACCCTCGACAACGCAGTGACCCTCAGGGGTGGAAGCGGACTGCAATCGACGTGGGATCTCCCCGCAAATGGTTCAGGGGATTTGACATTTCAAGGTCTGGCCACGCTGGCACCTAATGGACACACCCTGATGGTGCTCGGTGGCACGGTAACGTTTCGCGGAGGGCTCACAGAGTCCGCCGCTAATGCAAACCTCCTAAAGGCCGGATCGGGAACCGTGGTTTTTGGCGGCCTGGTCAATAACACCGGCACGCTCACGATCAGCGGGGGAACTCTGGCGCTCGATATGAGCACGGGCGGTTCCTTCGCGAACGCCGCGCTGCCGCTCGCCCTGACCAATAGCAATTTCTCCATCAAGGGAGCATCCACCGGTGCCAGCGCCCAGACGATGGGAGCGCCCTCATTTGGGGGGCGCGCGATGATTTCCGTGGATGGCAATGGCGGCACGGGAACCACGCTCACGCTTTCCAATACGTGGACACGAGGCGCCGCGGGGATAACCCTCGGTATCAACCTGGCTGGCAATTCCACTCTGGCCTCATCACCCACACTCTCCGCGGGTGGCTTGGTAGTGGGAACCGGCAATGCGGCCTTCGCCACCGTAACGGACGGAGGGGGCGTTGGCTTTGCGACGACGACAGGAAGCAACGTGACGCGCTATACCGATGCAACCCAGCTCACAGCAATCGACTCTGGCGCGACGACCAATTTCGTGACGAAGGTAGGCGACCCTGATTACGTCGGCAACACGCTGACGTTTGCCGCCGGAAATCGCACATTCAACACGTTGCACCTAGATACCTCGGGGGGCGCGGGAATCGTCGACCTGAATGGCACAGCACTGACGCTCACGGATCGTGGACTGCTCGTCACCGGCACGGAGGATTTTGCAATTCAGAATGGCGCGCTTGGATCCGCAACGGAACTCGTCATCCACCAGTACTCCACGGGCGCACTCACGATCAACAGTCTCATCGGCGGCAACGCCGCCAACAACGCAGCCGTGACCAAGGCGGGACCGGGCAAACTGGTTTTGGCGGGCAACTTTCTCAACACCGGTGCCACAACCATCGGCGAAGGAACAGTGGACATCACGGGAAGCGTGCGTGGCCCTGTGAACGTCTCCGGTTCAAACGTGGCGAACGGCGGCATCCTTGTGCTGAAGAGCCCCGCAGCACTGACCCTCAGCACCCTTACCGTCAGCGGGAATGGCACGCTCAATCAAACGGTCGCCAACGCAATCAGCGGGACCACGGCCGTAACGGTGAATGGATTTGTCAGCGGTGCCACTGCGAATCTCTCCCACGCCAACGACTACACGGGGCAGACCACACTCACGAGCGGCATCCTGAATATCGGCCATGCCTCGGCAATCGGCACCGGCACCCTCAGCATCGGAGGTGGCCGGCTGGACAATACCAGCGGAGCCCCCCTGACCCTCGTGACCAACAACCCGATCACCATCGCTGGATCGTTTATTTTCAATGGAAGCAACAGCCTGAATTTAGGCACAGGGCCAGTTACGGTGTCCGTAGTGCGCACCATCGCCGTCCTCGCCAATACGCTCACCTTCGACGGCAGCGTGGGTGGCCTTGGAGGCATCACCAAAATTGGCGGAGGCACATTGGTGTTCAACAACGCCAACACCTACGCCAGCCAGACGGTGCTGGACGGCGGGCTATTGCTGCTCAACAACAACCTCTCGATTCCAGGTGGAATCGAAGCGACGGGAGGCGCCTCCAATGTATCCATTCAGGCTGGCAGCATCCTGGGATTGGGAGCCGGCAATTTCCTGCGCCCTGTCG
>JAYUWZ010001061.1:0-5673 GCA_043753265.1 Verrucomicrobiaceae bacterium | reverse complement strand
AAGCTGGCACGGGGGAGGGGTGTCCGAAGAATTTTCGATTGTTACGGTGGCCTCCGGTGCGCGCAGTCTGCGTTCGCTGGAGCATGGCGAGACCTTTCACCCGGTGGTGGGTCCCATGGCGGAGGCGCGTGGATTGCACGTGGGCCAGTCGCGGCTGCGCGAGCGGCTTGCGACAATGTCGCGCCCGCTGGTGGCGTGGGATGTGGGCCTCGGTGCCGCGGCGAATGCGGTGGCGGTGCTGGAGGACGTATCCGGGGTGAATGGGGAGGTGGAACTCCACAGCTTTGACTGTACGCTCGCGCCGCTGGCCTTTGCGAACGCGCATGCCGAAGAGTTGGAATACCTCGCGCCGTGGGCTGGCGTGGTGGCGGAGTTGCTCGCAACCGGCAGCGCCCGCGCGGGGGCTGTGCGGTGGCATTTGCATCTCGGGGATTTCCGGGAGCTGGGTTCCAATGCACCGGCACCGGACGCCATTCTCTACGATCCATACTCGCCCACTTCCAACCCCGGGCTGTGGACTCTGGAGCACTTCACGAGGTTGCGCGCAAGGGCGGGGGAGGCTTGCACTCTGACAAGCTACAGCCGCTCCACCGCAGTGCGGGTGACGCTGGCGCTCGCGGGATTTTTCGTGGGCCGGGGAGGTGCTACGGGCGAGAAGGACGAGACGACGATTGCCGCCACCCGTCGTGACCTGCTGGCGCATCCGCTGGGCGAGGAATGGCTCGGGCGTGTGAGGCGCTCGACACGGGGAGGGCCGCTGAGAGAGGGGCGCGAGGCGAGCGTGATTACGGAAGAGGAGTTTGCCGAGCTGGCTGAGAGAATGACGATGAGCGATGAGCGATGAGCGGCTGCCTGTTCTTCTCACGTCTCCACATCTCACCTCTCCACGTTGCACGCCTGTGGGTGCTTAGATGTCCGTCTCCGACATCGCCTCATCCGCCTGGGTGACGCGGACGATTTCCTCCACGGTGGTCTGGCCTTTGAGCACGCGGCGCCAGCCGTCGTTGCGGAGCGTTTCCATGCCGTCGGCCATGGCGCGGTTTTTCAAAGCGTTGCCGGTTTCCTTGCGGATGACCATGCGGCGGAGCGCTTCGTTGACGACGCAGACCTCGAAGATGGCGCGGCGGCCACGGTAGCCGGTCTGGCGGCAGGTGTCGCAGCCCTTCCCCTTGTAAAACTTGGATCCCGGCGGGTAGTTGAAGCCGATTTCCTTGAGGTAGTCGGTGTCGTAGCTGGTCTCGACGCGGCAATCCATGCAGATGGTGCGGACGAGGCGCTGGGCCTGGAAGCAGCGGACGACGCTGGCGAGCAGGAAGGGCTCGATGCCCATATCCATCAAACGCGTGATGCCGCTCACGGCGTCATTCGTATGCAGGGTGCTGAACACCAAGTGACCCGTCATGGCGGCGCGGATGGCGATTTCCGCAGTCTCAAAGTCACGAATTTCGCCGACCATCACGATGTTCGGGTCCTGTCGCAGAATGGCGCGGAGGCCGTTGGCGAAGGTGAGCCCGATGTCGGGCTTCACATCGATCTGCGAAATACCGGGGAGCCGGTATTCCACGGGTTCCTCTACCGTGATGATGCGCCGCGTGGGCTGGTTGATGGAACTAAGGAAGGAATAGAGCGAGGTCGATTTACCCGAACCGGTGGGGCCGGTAACAAGGATGATGCCATTGGGCTGGGCCAGCATCTCCTTCATCTGGTTCATCTGGAAGTCGCCCATGTCGAGGCGATCCAGGCCGTAGGTGAGCGTCTCCGTGCGAGAAAGGAGACGGAGCGAGATCGATTCGCCATTCACCGTGGGGATGGTGGAAACGCGGACGTCGATGGCACCCGCAGCTGTATTGAGGTTGATGCGGCCATCCTGCGGAAGACGGCGCTCCGCGATGTCCATGTGGGCCATCACCTTGAGACGCGAGATGATGGCGCTTTGCAGCACGCGCAGCTGCGGGGGGACGGCGATGGGATGGAGAATGCCGTCGATGCGGTAGCGGATGCGGAGGTCGTTCTCGAGGGGTTCCACGTGAATGTCCGTCGCGCGCTCCACGATGGCTTCGCGGATGACCTGGTTCACGAACTTCACCACACTGGCCTCTGGGTCGTCGCTGGTGATGTCGAGAGCGGTATCCTGCTCAATGGTCTCGAAGGCGCGGTTGTTCTTGAGGATTTCCTCAAAGACGTCGGCACCGACGCCATAGGCGGTGCGCAGGGCACGCAGGAGCTGGGTGCGCGGGCAAAGCAGCCACCGGTATTTTTTGCCGTTGAGCTGCTGGGCGGCGAGCTTGCGGGCGGTCTGGTTGAAGACGTCGTAAGTGGCGAGCGTGATCACGCCAGCCTCGTCCTGCGCGATGGGCAGGATGTGGTGCTTGAATACGAAGCGACCGGGGAGGAGCTGGAGCGCGGTTCGGTCGATCTTCTGGGGATCGATCGTCTCCACGGGGGTGCGGAAGATCCTGCCGAGTTCGGCGGTGAGCTTCCCTTCATCCGCCTTGCCGGAGTTGAGGACCTCAATCGTCCATGTGCTGCCCGGCGGGGGCTTGACGGAGAGCAACTCTGCCGCAGTGGCGTCGTCGCAGCCGGAGTTGAGGAGTGCGTCGAGGAGCGAGCGAAGCTGGCTCATGCTAGCGCTTGCGAGTGGTGGTGGTTTCGATGCGGGTCTCGTTGCGCAGAATGGGCGCGGTGCCACGAGGAGTTGCACGAATGATCTTGGGAACCACGGCTTTCTCACGAAGGCCGGGAGGGATCACTGCCTGGTCGAAATCGGGTGGGATGTTGAAGGACTCGAACGTCTTCTCCCGGACGGCGGCTGCCTCGGAAGGGGCGAGCGTGACGATCGGGCGCATGATGATAATGAGCTCCGAGCGGGTCTTGTTCTTGACCGTCTTGCCAAACAGCGGGCCGATGACGGGAATATTCACGAACCAGTTCATGCCGCTGCGGGTGTAGTCGTTGCTTTCCTTGATGAGGCCGCCGAGGATGAGGGTTCCGCCATTTGGCACCGTGACGTAGGTCTTGATGGCCCGGCGCGACACGTTGACGATTGGATTGTTGTCGATGATCGTGGTGCCTGCGCGTTCCGAGATGTTCTGCACGATTTCGAGCGACACTTCGCGGTCGCTGTTAATGAGGGGCAATACCTCCAGGCGGAGCTCAATCGGCTTGAACTGGATGGAGCTGTTGGTGGTTTCGGTGCCGCCGTTGAATCCACTCTGGATATTGGTGGGCACCGGCACTTCCTCACCGGAGGTGATGATGGCGCGCTTGTTGTTCGTCGTATTGATGCGGGGCGTGGTGATCACGCGGAAGCGATTCGAGCTTTCCAGCATGTTCAGCACCGCGTCGAACGCTGCACCCGCGGAGAAGAATCCGCTGAATCCCGAACCGCCGGCGGCGATGGCCTTGGTCACGGCATCCTGATTGAGCAATCCGTTCAAATTAAGGACGGGGGAGCCCGCCGAATTGAAACCGACGATGCCCGGGTTGCCAGCTCCCGTGCCGACGCCAGTGATGGGGTTGTTCGTGGCGTTGAGTGCAGGACCGTTCTTGAGGATGTAGTCGATGCCGAACTGCTCATCCTTGGTCAGCTTGAGTTCGCCGATGACGACCTGCACCATGACCTGGGCCTGGCGTGTATCGAGCTTGTCGAGAAGCGTGAGCACCTTTTCCTTCACGTCGGAAGTGCCGATGACGATGATGCTGTTGGAATAAGGATCGGCGATGATGGTGCTCTTGCCGACCTGGGTCGCGATGGGCGTGGTGACCTTCTCGCTGGTGGAAAGGCTTTCGCCAAGGGCACCCGCGGAGCCGTCACCGCCGCCGCCGCCGCCAAAGGAACTCGTCTGGTTGGTGCGGTTTTGATTGGTGGTCTGGCTGGTGGCACCGCCCTGGCCGGGGCGCTGATTCTGGCCGATGCCCGAACCGCCTGCCGCGGCACCACCGGCACCGTCGCGCTCGCCTGGGTCCTTGATGGCCGCAACCACTGCATCGATCACTTCTTCCACGGAGCGGAAACGCAGGGCACGCACTGCCGGCGGCGGAAGCGGCACGTCGGCGTCGTATTCATGAATAAGCATCTCGATGAATTCGAGATTCGACGGACGGGTGACCACATGGATGCGATTGGTGCGCTTGTCCGCGACAATCTTTACTTTGCCGACGATGATGTTGTCTTCCGTGGGGCCGATGCCGGAGCCGCCATTGATCTCAATGGAAAGTGTCTCACCGGTGGGTGCGCCGCCAATGGCGTTGCCGGGATTCGCGGGCTGGCCCTCACCGTTGGTCCGAACCACCCGCGGTTGGTTGGGCTGTCCGGGCACCCCCGTGGCTTGCGCCTGGGTGCGCTCAAACAGTTTTTCGAGATTCGTCACGACATCCTCGGCCTGGGCGTGATGGAGAGTGATGAATTTGCTGGTGACCTGGGCAGGCTTTACGTCGACCGTCTTGACGAAGCGGAGCACCTGCCTGATGATCGCTGTGCTTTCGGTGACAAGGATGCCGTTGGCTTTTGGAAGGGGAACCGCGCTGCTGTAGGCCCCTTGATTTTGGGAAAGGATCCCCTGGGTGAGAATCTGCGCCACCTCAGTGGGATCGGCCCAGTCGAGCTTCAAAAGATACATGACCACCTGCTCGGTGATCGGGAGTGCCGCGAGGTCGCGCTCGTTGTCGATGAAAGGGATGCCAATGCTTTTCACGGGCTGGCCGGGGCCCACGACGCGGAGGATATTCGGGTCCTCCGTGGGCTCGATGAAGACGCCATTCATCGCGAGGCTGAGTTCGATGATTTTGAGGGCCTCGGATTTTGGCAGCTTGCCATTCACCACGATGTGGACGTTGGCGACCAACTGGTTGCTGAAGATGACGCGCTTGCCGGTGTACTGCTCGTAGTAGGGAAGGATTTCGCGGACGTCCGTATTTGGGAAATTGACGTCGATCATCTGCTCGCCGTTGGGATTTGCCGAACGGAGCGGGCTGCCAGCCGGAGGCGGGGCGACCGATGTGGGAGCCGGGGTTGGCGTGAGATTGGGAGTGATGGTGGCCGGGCTGGGAACCACGGAAGGCACAGGGATTGGCGGAGGGGAGGTTTGCCCGGGAACGGGGATGGGAGGCGGGGTGGCGGGCGCGTTCTCCAATGTCGGATTGGCCGGGGCAGCGGGAACCGGCACGGCGGCGGGCGGCGTGGAGCCGGGCCGCGGCACGTTCTGGGCAGGCAGATTCGGCACCGTTGCTACGGCGGCAAGGAGGGTGGCTAGAAAAGATTGGCGCAACACGCGTCGGGATGTAGCGGTGTGTCGGGGGGTGGTCAACCCAAGTCGGAGCCCCAGTGGGAGCGAAAGTTTTGGCATGGCGAGTGTGGTTCAACACCGCGAACGGTGCGGTGTTGCGGTGTGACCTGTGGGAAGGGGGTTGTGTTCAATGACGAATGACGAATGACGGATGACGGATGACGGATGGATGAGCGATGTCATATTACCCTTAGGAGCACGCTGAGGTCGTTGGTGGCGCTGTTGGTGGTGGCGATATCGAGGAGGCCGTCGTTGTTGAAGTCGGCGATGGCGATGGCGGAAACTTTGCGGGGCGGGGTGTTGTCGAGGGAGGTGATGATGGGGGTGCGGAAGGAGAGTCCGCCCGCACCGAGGAGAATGCTCACCGAGCCGCTGGCGCTGTTGGCCA
>JAYUWZ010001060.1:0-2616 GCA_043753265.1 Verrucomicrobiaceae bacterium | reverse complement strand
CGAACACGTAGTCCACGCGGGATTCCTCGGCGATCCGGCCGCCCTCGCCATTGATCATGTGGTTGCGGTGGAAACCGGTGGCGATGATTTGCGACTGGGTGGGATTCGGGAGGAGATCGCCGGCGAGCTGTTCGATCGTGAACTGATCGTACGGCATGTTTTTGTTGATGGCCTCAATGGCCCAGTCGCGCCAGTACCACATGGCGCGGATGGGGTCGCCCTGGTAGCCATTCGTATCTGCGTAGCGGGCGGCATCGAGCCACTCCCATACCATGCGCTCGCCGTAGCGGGGGCTTGCCTGCAGTTCATCCACGAGGCGGTTGATGGCGCCCTCGCGATCCGTGGCAGAGGCCTTGAGAAAAGCGTCGAGTTGTTCCGGTGTAGGCGGCAGCCCGGTGAGTTCCAGATACAGACGGCGGCACAGCTTTTCGGGGGCAGCCTCGGGAGCCTGCTTGAGGCCTGTTGCGGCGAGCTTTTCCAGAACAAAGGCGTCGATGGGATTGCGCACAGTGCCAAGAGCGGCGTCAGGCTTTGGCACCGCAGGGCGCTTGGGCGCGACGAATGCCCAGTGCTCGCCCCATTTCGCGCCTTCATCGACCCAGCGCTTCAGTGTCTCCTTTTGCGCGGGCGTCAGCTTGCGGTTCGATTTCTTGGGCGGCATCTCCTCTTCCTCATCGGTGGTGAAGAGGCGGGCGATCAACTCACTATCCTTGCTGCTCCCAGGCTTCACCACAGTGATTCCCTGATCGGTGCGATAGGCCCCCTCGTGGCCGTCTGGCACATCGAGCCGCAGCTTGCCCTCGCGGGATTTCCCATCGGGCCCATGGCAGTGGTAGCAGTTCTCCGAGAGGAGCGGCTGCACATCGCGATTGAAATCCACCGGGGCACCATGGGCACCGGCGGCGAGCATAAACGGCAGGATGGGAAGGAAACGGGTGAACATGGACTGACTCGTCATCATCATCACTTTAGGCGCGAGTGCTTAGAAACTCTCATGCTCCTGGGTGTTCGGCAAGGGAGGCGATTTGATTGAACCGCAAAGGACTGCAAAACGTCCAACGTCCAACGCTCAACATCCAACGCCCAATGGGGCGCAGGTCGGAGAGTAGCTGTCGATGGGGAAGTCCAAGCGGGTCGCTGCAAAGGTGCCAAGGATTGGAAGGTTTTTGCGCATTTCTGTTCGGCTTTGCGTTTGAATATCGGCGATGAGGCGTCGCCGATAATCGGGTATTGCAAATGGTTCATTGTATACGAGTTGCGGAGATGGATTCGATTATCGGCGATAACGGCGATGACTCGCATCGGCGGAGGGCATGCGGGGTTTTTGCGCATTTGCGTCTGGAAATCATTTCCGAGTAACTGGCTGATTTCTCATGACTTACGGGATGCGACAGGGGTTTTTGCAGTTATTGCGCATATTGCGTGGGCGCGGATTCCGGGGGCGGGGCTGGGATTATCGGCAATAACGCCGATCGTTGTATCGGGCGCCGGGTTGTTGGGGTTTTTGCAGTTATTGCGCTTGGGAGTAAGCGTTTGGCATGTGATGCCTTCAGGAAAGAAGGGGTTCTTTCCTGAAATTACGGCACGTTTTGGCGAGCGGGTTTTGGGCCGTGCCATGTCTGGGAACGGCTTTATTCTGGGTGCCTGAGTCCCCCTCCCTTCCGTTCGCGCTCTCCTCTTTTCCATGGTGCCAGCTTACCGCATTTTGTGGGCGGTGTCACGGGGAGTTCGAGGATCCTTTCTGAGCAGGGCAAGCTCTAGACGGACAGAATGTCCGTCTCACAATCCTCTATTGAAAAGACTCGGCGAGGTTTACCAGGGTGCGGACCGCGAAGCCGGTGGCGCCGCGGGCGAGCCAGGGGAGTTCCTTGGTGGTGCGGGCGGTGTAGGCGATGTCGAGGTGCGCCCAAGGGGTCTTCTCGGCGAAGGTTTTCAGGAATGCGGCAGCGGTGCATGCGCCCCCGAGGCGGCCGCCGGAGTTTTTGATGAGGGCCATCTCGCTGCGAATTTGGTCGTCGTACTCCGGGTAGAGGGGCATGGGCCAGAGGCGCTCGCCCGCGCTGGCGCCGGCGGCGAGGAGGGCGTCGCGGAGACGATCATTCGTGCTCCAGAGGCCGGCCACGGTGTCGCCGAGCGCCACGCCGCACGCGCCGGTGAGCGTCGCGGCATCAACGATGGCGGAGGCCTTAAGTTTGCGGTGGGCGTAGTCGATGCAGTCCGCGAGGAGCATGCGGCCCTCGGCGTCGGTATTCACGATCTCCACGTGCTTGCCGCCGTGGCAGGTCACGATGTCGCCGGGCCGGTAAGCCTTGGAACTGGGCATGTTTTCGACGGCGGGGATGAGGCCGACGACGTTGCGCTTCACGCCGAGCTTGGCGATGGCCAGCATTGCGCCGAGCACCGCGCAGCCGCCGCACTTGTCCCAAATCATGTCCTCCATATCTGTGGGGGGCTTGATGGAGATGCCGCCGGTGTCGAACGTGACGGCCTTCCCCACAAGCACGAGGGGGGCTCCTTTTTTGGTGCCGCCACGGTGCTCAAGCATGATGAGTCGGGGCGGGC
This sequence comes from Verrucomicrobiaceae bacterium, assembly GCA_043753265.1. Taxonomy (GTDB): domain Bacteria; phylum Verrucomicrobiota; class Verrucomicrobiia; order Chthoniobacterales; family Chthoniobacteraceae; genus SXWH01. The sequence goes on along the minus strand of JAYUWZ010001060.1, from coordinate 54 downwards.
GGGCGCTGCCGGCACCGACGGCGACAATGCCGCCGAATTTGCCGGTGCGGAGTT
>JAYUWZ010001059.1:0-5686 GCA_043753265.1 Verrucomicrobiaceae bacterium | reverse complement strand
AACCACAGCGCATACCACCACCGCGCTTCACCCATCGGGCAATCCCACGCTTCCGCCCGGGAACATCCCGTGCAACCCATCACCGCACGAACCAGGCGCAGTGTTTCCGGCGCCGGCGTCCGCGATTCGCCCGCCGATTTGGGAGGCACAACGGTGTATTCCGGCGCCGTCTGAAAGTCCGACAGGTAAGCATTGAATGCTTCGACCTCTCGTCCAAACCCTCCTCCAAGCATCCGCCAGAACGCTCTCCAAGAAAACCGCAGGGAAACCGCGCTGAAGGGATAGCGCAGTCGGCACACTCGCACAGCTTTCACCAAGTCCGGTGGAGCCACCCGCGCCACCCCGCCGCCCATCGTGAACGGCGATTCCTCGCGCGTCAGGAGAAGGGCATGCCAGATGGAAAACGGGCGCAGCCGTCTTCCCAGGACGCGATGCCCACTCCACGGATCGCCCGCATCGAAGCGGCGTGGCAATCGATGAAAGAACGCCTCGGTGAATGCAGCTTCGAGGAGCACAGCGTTACGTCACGTTCGCGAGGCTCGTGCATTCGATGGACACCTCCACATACTCGCCTTTGTTCCGCGGCTCACTGATCGCACCGATGAACCACTTCCGGCCATTCCACGAGAAATGTTCCGCCAGCGATTCCGGGTCCCATTGGTCGGTGATGTACCCGGTGAACGTCGCCGACGCCTTCCGCTTGTTCGGCTTCGAGATGGTCACGCTATCCGTCGCGCCCTCGCCATCCTTCGCCTCCGCCATCACCTCCGGCTCATACTTGATCTCCGCCCGCCGCGCCACAAACCCCGCGATCGTCGGCGCATCCGCCGCCTGAAATCCAAATTCATACGTCGCACCATGCTGATTCGTCTGCGTGAGAGCCATGCCACTCGGGGCATGTCAACTTCGCGGCAGTTCGATGGCGGTGGGCCTCAGCCTTGAAGGATTATTTTTCGCGCGCGATAATGTTCACCTCCAAGCAGGTTCCGCAGTTTTCGGCTTACAGCGTTTCCTCGAAACAAGTTGTGCTGCGCCAGGCCTAATTCTTCGTGCGCGGCATTGGAGATCAGCACTTTCCCATTTGGTGATTTATCTTTTTGGCGGATTGCTCCTTGTAAACGGCAAGCAGCATTCAGAGGACGCCCGATGTATTCGCGACGGCCAGTCATCACCAGTTGCATCAGCGTTCCTCTATCGATCCCGAATGTTAGGCCGATAACGGAGACCTTCGTGCTCAGCACCGGCAATATCGTTTCTCGGTACATTCGCTTAAAGCTGCGGCAGAGATCCTTTAGAAAAGCCATCAAAGGCGCTCCGCGAACGGCTTCGTCGAAAAGCAGAATCCAACCGTCTCCCAAGAATTTGTAGATTTCGAAATCGAGACGCTTCGTGCCCTCTACGAGCGCCTCTTTCAACCCAATCAGCAAATTACGCCATTTATGGTGAATTTCATTGTGAATCAAGTCATCGAGAATAGCCGTCGATGAACAAATATCGAAGACCACTACCACCTTGCGAAAGGTCTTGGGGACGTCACTTACTTTGGACATGCGCCTCACGTTAGCGCAGCGGATGTTCGCGAGCCATCCTTAAAGGACGAGCGAGCCTATCCCGAACATCCCAGCGCAAACGTGATCACATCCCCATGGCTTTGTTTCCGCTCATCCTCCACCTCCGCGATGCTTTGCACGTCCACGCCGTGAACGATCAACTGCTGAGGCGAATGGAACCCCCGCGGTAGCGCGCGTAAAGCATCCTGAATCTCCCGCACCGCCTTGCTGTGCTCCGCCGGCCTCGTGTCATCCAGGTGCGTCACGTAGGTCGCGGCCATCGTCAGCAGCCAGGTATTCTCTCCCGGAACCATGTCCTCCGCCTCCAGCACGGCGACCGCCGTGTAAGGCACCTCAACTTCTCCGCAATCGTCACTGTGCCCGTCCGGCCCGGACCCCTTCGACGGCAGAAAGCGCCGCCCCGGCATCGCCTCCGCCAGTTTCGCGCAGACAAACAACTCCGCCTTTCGCAGCACGTCATTCATCGCGGCGCCTCGATGCTGGTCGGGCCGCACAGGAGGGTGCGTGCGTCGTCTCCATCGTTCTGAATCTCCGCCACGCGCAACTTCACCCCACGCGCGACGATCACGCTGCCCTTCTTCACTCCGCTATTCGTGAAAACGACCAGCGAAATGTGGATGGTCATCGAGACATCGGCGAATTTGCCGCCCAGCGCCGCACGATCCGTCGCGCTCAGGGCATCCATGGCCATGGCCTGAAACTCCATGCTGCCGAGTGTCCACGTCTCGCCCATCACACGCTGGGCCTCGCCGAGGGATTGATTGAAGGCCGCGAAAAATGAATTGGTCATGGTCCGGTGAAAACTTTCCGGCCCGGCGCCTTCGTCAGAGGAAGGTCACCGGGCCGGGTGTTGGCGTTTACTGGAGAAATCAGGTCAGCTCGTTGACCTGCACAAGGAGCCCGCAGTTTTCGTTGACGGTGTTCTCCTCGCTGTCTTGCCGAATGCGCAGGATGTTGGAGCGCTTATCCTCGTCGCGGTAGCTTTCCGGCACATACAGCAGCCCGCCGTTGGTCAGGTCCTCCAGGATGAATGTCCGCCCTGCCCCGCCGTTTTCCGGCGCGCCGCCCTGCACGTCTCCGACCCAGAAGTATTTGTCGCCCCAGCACCACTGCAAGTTGCTGTCGGTGGACACCTTTCCCTTTTTGGTCGTGTCGAAGCTCGAGTTGCCGATAAGGATTTGGCCCAGCTCGAATTTCTCCATCATCATTTGCTTCGTGAGGGAGGCGCTGCCGCCGGAGCTTCCGAAGAAATACTCGCGCAGCTTTGTGCTGCCGATGGCCAGGTCCCAGAGGTTCCGCGAAATCACCAGGGTGTTGCACTCCTCTTGCCGCTTATCGACGATCTGCTTCGCCGCCTTCAGCACCTCCGCAAAATCGAAGGTTGCTCGGTTCGCTTCTGTGAAGGCAATCGGTGAAGTAATCTTGCCCCACGTTTCTTCATTGTAGATTTTGTGAGCGACGCGCACCTCCCGGTAGATGCGGATGACGCGCAGCAGCCACTTGGCATCCGCCTGCTCGCGGTCGAAAAAGCGTTTCACTTCCTGCGCGTTGACGTCGTCGATGGGCGTCTTCAGGCCGCGATCCACCGTCTTCCACGACGTCTTTTCCGACGTGCGGGTTGCTTCGTGGTAGCTGGTGCCCGGCGCACGCGCGAGCGGGTCGCTCGATCCATCGCCGGCGAAGTTGGCCAGGAGTTGGCCGGAGCCACGCCGGATGCGCGTGTATTCCCCGGTCCTGGTATCCACACCGAATTCGGGAAAAATGTATTCGGCGATGAACTTCTTATCCGCCATCCGGGCTTCTTCGGTGACGGCGTAGAGTTCGGGACGAAATTCTGCTTGAGCGTTTTGATACATAAATTGGGTTTTCTGAAAAAGAAGGCGCTGGTGATGGGTGGAGTGGCCCGGACGGTCCGCGTGAGCGCGATGGCCTATGCTGCCCGTCCGGCCCGGACTTTAGTTTCCGGTGATGGCGGCGTTGGCGGTGGTAAAGACACCCGTCACGGCGGCGTGGGCGTGCACGGTCTCGGCCCCGGCTGCGGAGGTAAAATCGACGCCCCATGACCCGTCGGAATGGGTCAATACTTGAAGGAGGCTGTTCGCCGTATCCGCCACCAGGATGCGGGTGTTCGCTGCGGCGGCGGTCGTGCCGCCCTGCGCGCTCGGCGCGCCAAACGCGGCGGAGCCGAGAAACACGCAGAGATGAAACCGTCCCGCCAGATTGTTGCCCTGGGCGTCCTTTACCTGCCCCGTGATATGCGCCACGCCATCCGGTGAACCCGTGTTCGCCACAGCCACCGAAGTCGTGAAGATTTGATCGGCAACTGTGTCCGCAAGCTTCGGCAGCGTCACCGATGAGTCCGACGGCGTGACGAGCAGTCCTGGAATGGCGATGACTTCAATCAAGTCGCCGTCTCCGTCCGCCGCTTCGAGGGCCACGCCGAAGTTGTTCCCACTGCCCGTATCATTGACCTTGCCGTCATTGGCGCGTTTGACGATGGCACCCGCCGCCATGGCGCTCAGCGCGATGCAGGTCCGCGTTCCCGGATGGGAGATGAGCGCCACCCCCACTGCCGTCCCCGCGGCGTAACTGGATCTACCCGCATGCAGCAGCGCGGTCCCGATTTCCACGTCGCCTTCATCGGCGAGTTCGACGTGGGTGATGCTGCCCGTGGTGAATTTGACGCGCGCACCGGCCGGGATCAGTTCAGTGGCGAGGAAGGAAGTAACGCTGTTTCGAAGCATAGGAAAAATGGATGAATTTGAGGTCGCGAGGGACGGAGTGAGAGGGGACGGCTAGAGCTGGATCTTGCCGCCGCGCTGGCGGTAGTCCGCATAGGCGCCGGTGTGGTTCCGAATGCAGAACTGCACCGCCTGTGAGCGCGCCGCTGCCTCCGTGATCTGGCCGTTTGCAGACTTCAGTTCCGTCACTTTGGCGGAAACGAGCGCCTCGAAGCTGCCCGTCGCGGCGCCTTTGCCGCTAAAGAGGGTCACGCCTTCCACAGTCGGCGCGGGTTTGCTCATCCCAGTCTTGTTAAAAAGCTTGAGGGCTTTGATCTCCGCCTCCAACGCTTCATTCTTCTTCTCCAGGCTGGCATTGTGATCGGCGAGAACTGTGACTTTTTGTTCGACCACTGAGAACGCCGTCTCGACCTCCGCCTGCTCCGCCGCCTCCACTTCCCGAGCCATCGAGGCTTTGAGTTCCAGGATTTCCTTGAGCGCACGATCCCCGGCGCTCATCGCCGTCGTGGCCTGCTTGCCACCATTGCCCGGCTTTCCGGTCGCTCGCTTAAGATCTGCCGCGTCTTGTGAGTCGGCATCTGGATTTTCTCCCGCCTCGGCTCGAGCGTGTGCCAGAGCCGCCTCCACTTCCTCTCGGGTGTAGCCGAGGTCCGCCAGTTGTTCGTCGTCGAAACTGGCCAGTTCTTCGAGATTTGGTTCGTGCAGGGCTGCATGCACGTCCTGCTGGAACTGCTCCAGTCCCGTCACTTTGGTTTCGATGGCGGTCAGCTTGTCCATCAATTGCGTGGCCCATGCCGGCATCTGCGGTTCGGTCGGATTTTGATTTTCGTCGCTCATGCCTTCCGCTGGCCTGTCAACTCGATGCTTTGCGGTGCCCCGTTCAAACAGCCCATCCGGGTTGGCCGCTGGCTGTGTAACGCAATCCACCGCGAGCAACCGCTCGCATCGCGCCGCCTTGCGTCCCTTCTTCTCGCCCTCCTTCAATAGTTCCCCGCTCCCCTTGAAAGCCGCAGACATTCCAAAACACTCCGGCATCATCGTCGCCCGCTCGATGAGGGGCTGATATTGCTCGTGCGTCTTCAGCAGGTGCCAATCTCCACGCACCTTGTTCCGCCCATCTGCTCCGGCATCGATCACCGCCGTCGCCCCGTCGATGTATCCACACAGCGACGTGATGCCGCTCCCATGATCGAGTTTGACGGGAATCTTCCCGGTCTTCCGCGCGCACGCCAGCACCTGCCGCAGCGTCGTCTCATCCACCTCCAGATCGTGCCCCTCGGCGGTGAGGTTCCCCGTCATCAGGGAGACTCCCCGAATGACTCCATTGGCTTGGTCGACCGTGCCGCTGAAGGGCACGTGAAAAGAAAAGGCGAG
>JAYUWZ010001058.1:0-5689 GCA_043753265.1 Verrucomicrobiaceae bacterium | reverse complement strand
GCAGATCGACCAGATGGAAAAGACCGAGGTGAAGGTGAAACGCAAAACCGAATGGCGCGAGTTGTTCCAGTGGTTCGCCGCCGCGGGCGCCGCGCTGCTCGCGCTGCGGACGCTGCTCGCCCTCACAGTATGGAGGACGGTGCCATGACCTTCCTGGAGCCGCATGTTTTTTGGGCACTGCTGGCGCTGCCGGTGCTGGCCGCATTTTACATCCGCGCGGAGCGCATGCGCCGTGTGGCGCTGGATCAGCTCCTCGCCGCCCGCCTCCAGCCCAAGCTAGCAGGCAGCGTGAGCACGAGCCGCAGGCGCACCGCTTTCGTCTTGCTGCTGCTCGGCCTGGCCCTGTGCATCACCGCGCTGGCGAGGCCCCGGTGGGGGGTGACCTTTGAGGAGCAAACTGCTGTGGGTCGCGATGTGATCCTGGCCATGGATACCTCGCGCTCCATGCTCGCGCAGGACCTTTCCCCAAACCGCCTCGATCGCGCCAAGCTCGCCGCGCTGGATTTGTTGCGGGAGTTGGAGGGCGACAAGGTGGGGCTCGTGGCGTTTGCGGGCGATGCATTTCTCCAGGCCCCGCTCACTCCAGACATGCAGGCGATCGAGAAATCCATCCGCTCGCTCGATACGGAATCCATCAGCCAGGGTGGAAGCAATCTGGCACTTGCAATCGAAACCGCCGCCGAGGCGTTTGGGAAAGGCGAAAGCGACCAGCGGGCACTGATCCTGTTTAGCGATGGAGAGGAACTGCAGGAGGATGCGCTGGAGGCGGCGGACAAGTACAAGGACAAATTTCGCATCTATACGATCGGCGTCGGCACCGCAGCAGGAGCACCGATTGTGAGGCAAACGCGTGCGGGCACTGAGTATGTGCGCGACGCTGCTGGCAATGTAGTGACGAGCAAGCTGGACGAGAGCCGCCTGCAAGAAGTTGCGAAACGCGCGGGAGGGTTCTATCTTCGCCTGCAAAACGGCCCTACCGATATGCGAGATCTGGCCCAGCGCGGACTTGGCACCATGAGCGAAAAAGAAACCGGCATCGTAAAACGGGAAATCCCAAATGAGTGGTTCCAGTGGCCACTCGTGGGAGGCATTGTGATTTTGATGATCTCCATCCTCCTCGGCGAAAGACGCCGCCTCGCCCGCGCTGCGGTGGTCGCGCTGCTTCTGTGCATCCCCCACCCCGCCGAGGCTGGGCTGGGTAGGGCGATCTCGCGTGCATTTAGCAATTCCGGCGAAGAAGCCCCCGCAGGGAAGCCCGAGGAACCCGCCGATGCGGTGCGCAGGCTCGAGGCCGCGCGCAACAACCGGCCCGGCGTGGCCGAACTCGAATACAATGTGGGATGTGCTGCTTACTCCGCAGGCGATTACGCAAAAGCCGCCACGGCATTCAGCACCGCGCTCGGCTCCGGCGTGCCGGAAATCCAAGTCAAAGCGGCCTACAATCTTGGAAACTCACTGGCCCGACGGGGCGTGAAAGAAGAGAAGAAGGAGCAGAAGATCGCCGACTGGACGAACGCGATCCAGCAATACGACAACGCCCTGAAACTCCAGCCCACCAACGCGGACGCGAAGACAAACCGGGACATCGTGCAAAAAGCACTGGATGCCCTGAAAGAACAGGAAAAGAAACAGGAGGAGCAGAAGAAGGAGGACAAACAGGACGAGAAGGATCCCAAGGAAAAGGAAAAGAAGGACGGCTCGCAGAAGGATCAAAAAGGAGACAAGGGGGAGCAGCAAAAGCCCGGGGAGAAAAAGCAGGGCGAAAAAGGCGAGGACGGCAAGGAAGGTGAGAAGAAAGAGGGCGACGAGAAGGGCGAAGAAAAAAAGGACGGATCCTCGCAAGGGCCCAAGCCGGGTGAAGAAAACCCAGGCGAAGGTGCCGACAAGTCCAAGCAGCCCACTCCCAAAGGCGACCCCAAGGACGCAGAGAAAAACCAGGAAGTGCAGCAAGGCGACGAAAAGCCCGGTGAAAAGCCGAAGGATGGCCAGTTGCAGCAGGCCGGGGATCCCGCCGCTGACGCGGAAGCAAAGGATGATGCCGAGGCGCAACAAGCCGCGAAGGAGGGCCGCATGACGGATAAGGACGCAAAGCAGCTTTTACAATCCATGCGCCGCCACGAACGCCTCATGCGTCCACAGCAACTGGTGCCGCAGCGCCGCCCGACCCAGCCCGGTAAAGATTGGTAATATGGCAATGGCACTGCACCGCCGGTGGGCGGCCCAGCTTTGGTTCCTGCTCGCCTCGTTGGCCGTCACTGCTTCATCGTTCGCGCAGGCGACCGTGAAGGGCAGTCTCTCCACCTTGAGCGCCGAGCTTGGCGAAGACGTGCGCTACACGCTGGAAATTGGAGGCGGCAGCCCGGACCGCCTGCCGGCATTCCCACGCATCGACGGAGTCCAGGCGACCTTCGCCGGGCGCAATGCACAAACCGTTTACGAACGGGGTCAATGGAAGCACAACGTCTCCTACATCTACATGCTTTCACCCGAGCGCCTTGGGGAATTCCGGTTTCCGCCGATTGAAGTAATTGTCGATGGTGTGCGCTTTCAGACTGAGGAGCAAACGCTCACGGTCTCGCCCCAGGCCCAGCTACCCGCAAACACCAACATCGCCTTCGGCACACTCAAGCTTGCGCGGACAACAGCCTATATCGGCGAGGACATTCAGGCCGAGTTGCGGTTTTATTTCGACACTTCATACCGGTGGGGCTTTGGGGGCAGCACCATGCCCCAAATGAATGGTGACGGCTTTGCGGCGCGAGCTCCACTCAAGGGGGATGAGACATATGTGGAGATCGGCGACAAGCGATACCTGCGAATGGTCTTTCGCTCGGTGCTCACGCCGAGCCGGGCCGGGAAGCTCACTATCGGGCCGCTCAGTTTGCGCGCATCTTATTCCAAGGTCATGGGAGGTCCAAACGCACTTTTCCGTGGCGTATCCGGCAGCAAGGAAATGGTTGTGATCGCGCCCGCCTTGGAATGGACGGCGCTCCCCCTCCCCTCAGAAGGAAGGCCCAAGGATTTCTCCGGTGCTATCGGTTCCTTTAAATTTAACGCAACCGGCACACCCGACAAGGTGAAGGCCGGCGAACCTGTGGTGATGAATCTGAATATCTCAGGCCAGGGTAATTTTGACCGTATCATGGCACCCACGATCATCGATCCCGATGGCTGGCGCTCGTATCCTCCGACCGACCGCGTCACAGAGAATGACAAGATGGGAATCATGGGCACCAAGACTTTTGAAATCGCTGTCGTTCCCGAGGTGAAGAAGGAGAAGATGCCGGTGTTTCAATTCAGCTACTTCGACTCCACTAAAAAAGCTTACGTGACGCTGGCCAGCGAAGAAATACCGCTGACCGTCGAAGGCGTGACCCCTCCTGCCCCACCCGCAGCCCCGAAGGGTACCGCGACGACCAGCCCTGCGCCAGCGAAGGTACAGGATATCCTGGGCATCCGCACAGTGCCCGGCTTTTGGGGCCTTGGCTGGAATCCATCGCCAGCCATTTGGGCAGCCCTCATGTTCTCCCCCGCCCCGCTCATCGCGATAGGCCTGATTGCCCGAAAGCGCATGGCTGACCCAATGCGGCAGCGCCGCGCAGAACTGCTACGCCAGCGCGAGGAGCACATGGCCCGCGTCCGCCGCACCACGGATCGTGCAGAGTTGTTCGACTCCGCCGCTCATCTGCTGCAACTGGACGTGGCACTCGCTGATGGGCAACTGCCGGGCGCGGTGGATGAACAGGCCATCCTGGCAAGACTGGACACTCCATCTCTCCGGAAGATTTTCGCCGCTCGCGCAGAACTCATCTACGCAGGCGGCGGCAGCGGCAGCGCCACGGCATCCGAGCGCGACGAGGTCCTCGATGCGCTGGAGAAATTTGGGAGGCAGGCTAAATGAGATCCGTGCTGAGGACTATTCTCCTGCTCGCCATGGGGTGCATGGCGCTGGGTACGCGAACCATCGCGAGCGATGCCTACGTACAGGCGAACGAATCTTACGCAAAAGGCGATTTTGAATCCGCGCGCCGACTATACACGGAGGCGCTGGCGAAGGCCCAAAGCGACAATCTGTGGTATAATCTAGGCAACACATTCTACCGGCTGAACGAACCGGGCCGCGCTGCGCTGGCATACGAACGCGCCCTGGCACTTGCGCCGACGCACGCTGAGGCCGCGGAGAATCTGAAATTCCTTCGCGAGAAAAACGCCGCGCGCGTGCTGGAGCGCCCATGGCAGAATCGAGCCCTTGCAGCCATCCCTCCATCCGTCGCGCCATGGCTCTCCATCGGCAGCGCGTGGCTGGGCTTCGCCTGGGCAGGCACGGCGCTTTGGCGTAGAAGCGGAATGCTCGGTATTGTACTGGGCTCGGTGGTGATCACGCTGGCGGCTGTCTTCGGGTGGGGGCTCTCCCAATGGCGGCAGGCACAGGCTCGCGAGGCGATTGTGATTGTGGCATCGACTGAGGCAAAAGCCGAGCCCTCGGATAAGGGCCGGGCCGCCGAGGGCCTGCTCGCGGGCAGCAGGGTGAGCATTCTTTCAACGCTGGGAAGCTGGCATTTCTGCATTCTCCCCAGCGGCACGCGCGGCTGGGTCCCTGCAGCAGGCATCGAAGCCATCGTCACCCGCAATCCATGAAATTCCATTTCCCCCGGCTCGCAAGAATCCCAATGGCACTGCTAGCGCTGGGTGCATCCGCCACTGCTGAAGACTGGCGCGATACCCTTACCACGAAGCCGGGCAAATTCCCACCTTTGCGCCCCCTCACCGCGCGCTACGACTTTGGCTACAGCGGCCTCAGCGCAGCCCGTGCGGAAGCGGTATTCGCGAGGCGCCGCGATGGCAATTTTCAACTGAATACAAAGGGCGGCACGACCGGCGCGGCACGCGTAATGTGGCAGATGGACACCACCGCAACCTCCATCTGCAATGCGCGCACCCTGCGTGCGGTGAGCCTCCGGCAGACCGAGACGTATTCGAAAAAGTCGATGACCACAAAGGTGGACTTCACTGCAAAAGGAACCGAGACGCTTCGCACCCCCAACCCTCCCGACCCCACTCCTCCCAAGGTCAAGAAGTTCAAATTTCCCACGGTCCACGATCTGCACAGCGCACTGCTCTTCATTCGCAGCCAGCCGCTGCTCGCGGGTGAGACCACCCGCATTTGTGTCCTCCCCGCCAGTTCGCCCTACCTCGCGGAGATCACGGCGGTGAAGCGCGAAAAAATAAAGGTCGCTGGCCGCGAGTGGCAGGCCATCCGCTGCACCATGCAACTACGCTCCATCGAGAAGGACTTCAGTCTCGCACCGCACAAAAAATTCAAGCGCGCGACCGCATGGATTTCCGACGACGCAGACCGACTCTTCCTCCGCCTGGAGGCCGACATTTTCGTGGGCAAAGTATGGATTGAGATGAAGACTGCCGAGTTTGCGAAGAAATAGGGCATTGCACGCCTACCCGTGCGCCTATGCGGGATTCAGGAGCTTCTGCATGAAGGCACCCTGGTTCCAGCGGTCCCATCCCTCCACAATTTTCCCATCGCGAATCTTGAACCACGTCATTCCACCAAATGACAACTTACCGTTGGTCGGCGCGCAGCCCATGCCGTTTCCAGTATGGGTGGCCGTAAATTTCCAGCGGATCACAGCGTTCTCATCATCGCAGACCACCTCCTCGATCTCCATCGAGA
>JAYUWZ010001057.1:0-5690 GCA_043753265.1 Verrucomicrobiaceae bacterium | reverse complement strand
GCGCTCATCACCGCCGATGGCCACGTGCCCAGCGTGCTCCCCGGCTGGTCTGAATGCACCTCATACGTGCTCATTTCTGGCGCGATGGGCGCGGCTTTCTCGCAATACGTCGTCGCGCTGGATCGCGAGAGCAGTGCGACCGGCCAGACGGAGGGCGATCAGTGGTTCATTTACGTGGTTACCGGCAAGCTCAGCGTGAATGGAAAAAAGCTCGGCGGCGGTGGCTTTGCGTATTTGCCGCCGGGGATGGAATACCAAATCCGTGGGCTGGCCAAGGAAACGGGCATCCTCATTTTCCGGAAGACGTATGAGGTGCTCGCGGGGCACAAGCCGCCGGAGTTTTTCACGGGTAATGAAGAGTCGATCCAGGACGCGCCATTCCTTGGCGATCCGCATGCTCGCTTGAAGGTGCTGATTCCGGACACACCCGGTGCCGACATGGCGGTGAATATTTTCACATATGATCCCGGCGCGACGCTGCCCTTTGTGGAGACGCACGTGATGGAGCATGGCATGCTCTTTCTCGCAGGCAGTGGGGTGTATCGGCTGGGCGATGACTGGCATCCCGTAAACTGTGGCGATGCGATCTGGATCGCACCCTATTGCCCGCAGTGGTTCATCGCAGCGGGGCCGGAGCCAGCGCGCTACATTTACTACAAGGACGTGAACCGGATCCCGGCATGAAGATTGAAATCGATATCGATGGATTGCAGGCGGCGATCGATGAACTGGCGCTGATCACAGAAGCTCCCCCGCCAGCAGTCACCCGGGTGCTCTTCAGCAAGGAAGACCTGAAGGCGCGTGAGCGGTTGAAGGCCCGGGCGACAAACGAGGGGCTCGCGGTGCGCGAGGATGCAGCGGGCAATTTGTTTCTCCGCTGGGAAGGCAGCGATGCCTCCGCGCCAGCCGTGGCGACTGGCTCGCACACCGATGCAATCCCCAATGCAGGCCGCTACGATGGAGTGGTGGGTGTGCTCGGTGGGCTCGAGGCGCTCGCGGCCTTGAAGCGCGCGGGCTTCCAGCCACGGCGGTCACTGGAGGTGATCATGTTTACTGCTGAGGAGCCTACGCGATTTGGCATCGGGTGCCTCGGCAGCAGGCTTATGTCGGGAGCGATTTCGGTGGAGGCCGCAGGGGCCTTGCGCGATCCCCATGGACGCTCGCTGGAGGAACTACGGGAGGCGGCGGGAGTGAGCGGGGATCTCGCCAGCGTGCGGCTATCGGGCAAGGAGTATGCGGCATTTGTGGAATTGCACATCGAGCAAGGTCCGCTGCTTGAGCGCGAGCGGCTGGCGATTGGAGTGGTGGAAAAGATTGCCGGGCCGAGCAGCTACCGCATTCGCCTCACCGGCGAAGGCGGGCATGCGGGTGCGGTGCTCATGCCCCAGCGCCACGATGCCGGCCTTGCTGGAGCCGAGATCGCGCTCGCAGTGGAGCATGCTGCGAAGACCTCGGGGAGTCCGGACACTGTGGGCACCACAGGGGTGTTTCGGCAGGAGCCCAATGCGGTAAACAGCGTGCCGTGCGCGGCGCTGCTGGAGATCGATTTTCGCGACACGAATCACCCTGCACGGACCGCGGCATGGGCGCAAGTGGAGGCGGCGGTGGAGGAAATTTGCACACGGCGCGGCGTGCAGTGGACTCTCGAGAAAGTAAACAGCGAGGCACCCGCGCTGTGCGCGCCGGAACTGGTGGACGTGGCGGAGAACGTTTGCCGGGAACTAGGCATTTCAGTGAAGCGCATGATTTCACGGGCATACCACGATTCGCTTTTCATGGCGCAGATGTGCCCCACCACGATGATCTTCATTCCCTGCAGGGGCGGCGTGAGCCACCGACCGGATGAATATTCATCGCCCGAACAGATCGAAGCCGGTACGCGCGTGCTCGCGCATACTCTTGCAAAACTTTCAGCATCTGCATGAGCGATCAATTCGAGCTGATTCTCAATGGGCAGCGAGTCGTGGTGGGTGGCATCTCGCCCAATACCACAGCGCTGGAATGGCTGCGGGCCACAGGGCGCACGGGCACCAAGGAAGGGTGCGCCGAGGGTGATTGCGGGGCGTGCAGTGTGGTGGTGCGCGAAGGTGATACCTGGCGTGCGATTAACTCCTGTCTTATCCCACTGCCCGCGCTAGCCGGACGGGAAATCAAAACGGTGGAAGGCCTCAAGCAGGGCGGCTGCGGAATGGGGAAAGTCTGCGAGCAAGGTGTCGGGCTGCATCCCGTGCAGGCTGCGATGATGAAACATCATGGTGCCCAGTGCGGTTACTGTACGCCCGGCGTGGTGATGTCGCTCTACGAGGCCTATCATCGCACCGATCTTAAGACAGAGGCACAGCTCGATGAGCAACTCGCAGGGAATCTTTGCCGGTGTACGGGCTACCGGGCGATCGGGGCAGCGGCTCGCGAGGCGCTTGCCGGAAGGGCACGTGGAAAGGGGGATGGCGCGGAAGGATCGCTGGCTTCGACATCCATCGATGCGGCAGGCTATCAGGAAGGCGCTGCATCGTTTCATCGCCCATCCACACTCGCGGAGCTTTTCGCGCTTCGCGAAAGATTTCCCGAGGGGCGGCTCGTGGCGGGCGCGACTGAACTGGGTTTGGAAATCACCAAGCGCCATAGGCAGTTTGCCACACTGATTTCGCTCGAAGGAGTGCAGGAGCTCACGGAACTTCGCGCTCACAAGGAAGCGTGGCACATTGGCGCGGCGGCACGACTTACGGACGTGCTGGATCACGTCGGGGCCGAATGTCCTGCGATCCATGAGATGCTTTGGTGGTTTGGATCGCGGCAGATTCGCAATCGCGCGACCATGGGTGGAAACCTCGTCACAGCCTCACCCATCGGCGACTCTGCGCCTGTGCTCCTGACCTTCGATACGAAGCTCGTGCTGGCCTCCCCACAAGGCGAACGCACGGTGGGCGTCGAAGATTTCTTTGTGGCTTATCGCAAGACCATGTTGAGCGCAGATGAAGTGCTGAAGACTATCATCCTTCCTCGCTCGGATGGCTTTGAACGGCGCTTTTACAAGGTAAGCAAGCGGCGCGAGATGGATATCAGCACCGTCTCGGGATGCTTTGCGGTGAAGCTGGAGGGCGGACGAGTGAGCAGTGCGCGCATCGCCTACGGCGGCGTGGCGGCAACACCGATGCGCGCGCACAAAGCGGAGACGGCACTTTTGGGGAAGGCATGGACGGCAGAAACCATCGCAGCGGCGAAGGTTGCGCTCGCCGAAGAGTTCACCCCTATCAGCGACACGCGCGGTTCGGCGGATTACCGGCGGTGGGTGATTGCAGGCATGTTTGAGAAGTTCTTCACCGACTCGACTCGAGAGCCCTCGAAGCCTGATGACACGCTGCTATCGGACACGCTTAAGGATCACTTTGAAACCGATTGCCCGCTTCAATCTGTGCCCCACGAATCCGGGCATCTGCACGTCACCGGTGAGGCTCGCTACACGGATGACGTGACGCGCGGGATGCTGGAGACGTTTATAGTCACGTCTCCGCATGCGCGCGCCAGGATTCTGCGGCGTGATGTCTCCGCAGCGCAGGCCATGCCCGGCATTCGCGCAGTGCTGCTGGCAGAGGATGTGCCTGGGATTAACGACGTGGGCCCCGTGCGCCACGATGAGCCCCTGCTGGCGCGGGACGAGGTGCTCTACCACGGACATCCCGTGGCACTCGTGGTCGGCGACACGCTCGCGCAATGCCGGGCTGCTGCCGCAAAAGTCGTGGTGGATTACGAAGCATCCCCTGCTCTGCTCACCGTTCGCGACGCCATCGCGCGCGAAAGCTTCCATACGGGCGCAAACGTGATCCAGCGTGGCGATGCCACGGCGGCGCTTGCGACGGCGCCCATGCGCCTTTCCGGCGAGATCGAGATCGGCGGGCAGGATCACTTTTACCTCGAGACACAGGCGGCATGGGCAAAGCCGGGCGAGACGATGTTTGTGTGCAGTTCCACGCAGCACCCGAGCGAGGTGCAGATGGCCGTGGCGTACAATCTCAATTTACGATTCAATGAGGTCGTGGTGGAAATCCCGCGCATGGGTGGTGGCTTTGGCGGCAAGGAAACACAGGCAGCCGGCCCAGCCGTGCTTGCAGCACTCGCGGCGATGAAGACAGGAGAACCCGTGCGCGTGCGCTACGACCGTGATGCCGACATGGCCATCACCGGAAAGCGGCATCCCTTCCTCGCCCGCTACGAGGCAGGGTTTGCGGAGGACGGCACCATCCTCGCGGTGAAGGCTGAGCTGTGGGCCGATGGCGGTTGGTCGCTCGATCTCTCCCGCGCCATTGCCGACCGCGCGTTGTTCCATTTCGACAACGCTTACTACCTCCCCGCAGTCGATATTCGCAGCACGGTAGTAAAGACGAACCTTGCCTCGAATACTGCATTCCGCGGATTTGGCGGGCCGCAGGGAATGGTGATCATCGAGGAGATCGTGGATCGCGTCGCCCGCGCCTGCGGCCTTGCTCCCGAGATCGTGCGCGCGCGGAATCTTTACCACGGCAAGGGCGAGACTAATACGACCCATTACGGGCAGGAGATTGAGGATGAGCGCATCGGCCGCATCTGGCGTGAACTCACAGAACGCAGCGACTTTACCGCGCGCCGCGCCGCGCTGTCGGAGTGGAATGTCGCACATCCCCACGAAAAACGCGGGCTCGCCATCACTCCGGTGAAGTTCGGGATTTCCTTCACCACCTCGCACCTCAACCAGGCGGGCGCGCTGGTGCTCATCTACCAGGATGGCACCGTGCAGGTGAACCACGGCGGCACGGAGATGGGCCAGGGCGTGCATACGAACATCGCGCTCATCGCCGCGCGCGAACTGGACATCCCACTGGAGTGCGTGCGCGTGATGCCCACGCGCACCGACAAAGTGCCCAATACGAGTGCCACCGCAGCCTCCTGCGGCACGGACCTCAATGGTGCAGCCGTGAAAAATGCCTGCGACATTCTCAACGAGCGGCTTGCTCCCTACCGACTGTCAGGCCGCACCTTTGCGGAGGTCACGCAGGCAGCTTATCTCCAGCGCGTGAGTCTCAGTGCCACCGGCTACTATCGCACACCGGATATTCACTTCGACTGGACCACGGGACGCGGCAAACCCTTCCACTACTTTGCAGTCGGCGCCGCCGTGAGCGAGGTGGAGGTGGATGGTTTCACCGGTATGTTCCGGCTGCTGCGCACGGATATCCTCCACGACGTCGGTGCTGCCATTAATCCGGCGGTGTGCCGCGGGCAGATTGAGGGTGGCTTCGTTCAGGGCGTTGGCTGGCTCACCTGCGAGGAACTTGTCTGGGACAAAGAAGGACGCCTGCTCACCCATTCGCCGGATACTTATAAAATCCCCGCCATGGGCGATCGTCCGCGCGATTTCCGCGTGGCATTCCTCAGCGATGCCGCGCAGCCCAATACGATCCACGGGAGCAAGGCAGTCGGCGAACCGCCGCTCATGCTTGCGATTTCGGTGAGGGAGGCGATCCGGGATGCGGTAGCGGCGTTTGGGAAAAGCACAGCAGTGGCACTGGCATCACCGGCCACACCGGAGGCGATCTTGCGAGCGATTCGAGGAGTGCGTCAGGAATGACAAACTCTTGCGCACCTTGGTCCAGCAATACAACGCCTCCGGCTTTTTCCCTTCAACTCACTCAGTGACCAATTCAGGCTTCTTCTCA
>JAYUWZ010001056.1:0-2623 GCA_043753265.1 Verrucomicrobiaceae bacterium | reverse complement strand
TCTCCCTTCCGATTCGGGGTGGTTTGCCGCCCATTCACAACAGCCCGTCCATCCTGCTCGCCGAGGACAACAGCGTAAACCAAATGGTGATGCGGCAGATGCTGCGCAAACTGGGATGCCGGGCTGATGTGGCAGGCAATGGCACCGAGGTGCTCGCAGCCTTTAATCAGCGGAGCTACGACATCGTCCTCATGGATGTGCAAATGCCCGAATTGAATGGGTATGAAGCGACGCAGCGCCTGCGCAGTTCCCTGCCAGCCAGCCTCCAGCCTTGGATTGTGGCGATCACGGCAAACGCGTTGAAGGGGGATCGCGACGCCTGCATCGCTGCGGGAATGGATGATTACGTGCCAAAACCTGTGCGGCTCGCCGACCTGGAAACCGCGCTGACCCGCGCCGTCGAACATCTGCGCGCACGCGGCCGGCTCGCCGGCAAGGACCACGTTGCAGAGGAGGAGCCCACAAGGTTTGCGGTGGCTTCGTAAGCGGGGACTTCCATTGGGACCTTGGGTTTTATTGGTTATTGGGAGCGCGGTTGTTTACTGAGCACCAGCGCAGCAACGTTCGCCGCAACTGAAGGCCTCGCAACGTGAAGAGAAAGTTGCATGCGGAGTCGCATGGAGTGAGTCCGCTGCGTTCCCATTTTGTATGGGTGTCACCCCTATTGGTTTCCCAAGCTATCGCACTAAATTCAAGACCAGCCTAAAGGGGAACCAGCTTTCGAAGCTTACTGCGGCTTCGGGGCTTCTTCCGCGGGCTTTGCCGGTTCAGCCGGCTTGGGCGCTTCACCGGCGGGTGTTTCGGCTGGCTTCGCGGGCTCGGCTGGTTTGGGTGCCTCGCCGGGAGCGGGAGCTGGCGGCTTGGGTGCATCCACCGGGTTGCCGGGAGCAGCGGGTGCTGTAGGAGCCGGCTTTAAGGGGTCCGCAGGAGTCGGTGCGGGCTTCGAGGCATCCGCAGGAGGCGTGGGTGCCGGGGCCTCAGGCTTTGGCGGTGCGCCCGCCGGTTTCACCGGGTCAGTGGTCGCGGAAGGCTCGAGTTCCGGCTTCTTGTCGCCTGGGGTCGCAGGATTCTTGGCAGCATCGGCTTCCGCTTTTGCCTTTGCGGCGGCAGCGGCTGCTTCGTCGGCTGCTTTCCTGGTGTCTTCCTCTTTCTTGCGGTCATTCGCCTCTGCGGTGGCCTTGGCCAGCCAGCTATCCACGGCGACTTTTTGCTCTGGGTTGTGAGTGCCGAGAATGGCAATCACAAGGCACAGCGTAAGAAAAACGCCGCCCAGCCAGCGGGTCACGGTGGCGAGCACGTTCGTGGTTTGGGCGCCAAACATGTTGCTTGCAGTGTCGCCACCGAAGGCCGCACCGAGGCCCTCGCTCTTGGGGCGCTGCAGGAGCACGATGAAGACCAGGAGCAGGCTCACGAGTACCGTGAGGACCTTCAGCAGCGTAATAACGATTCCAATCCAGTTCATAAAAAAGGGGCGCGAATATGGGGAGCCTTCCTCTCCTTGGCAAATGCCAAAATAGCCTATTTCACGGAGCCCGGTTTTCGGACTCCCGAGATGAATCGCAGAGAATGGCAAAAAAACGCCCTTCCGCCAATTCCCGCCTACGGCAGCTTGACTTGCCGGGTCGTTGCCTTGCCTATCGGCAATCTCTCATGAAATCACTCCTCTCCTTCCTGTTTGCAGCGGCGCTACCCGTCATGGCTGCAGACCCCATTCCCGAAGACGTCAAGCAAGGCGGCTTTGCCATCGGCTGCCAGGCCTGGACTTTCAACCGCTTCTCCGTGTTCGAGGCGATTGAAAAGACGGCTCAGGCCGGCGGCAAGGTCATCGAGTTCTTCCCGGGCCAGAAACTCTCCGCCGCAGAGCCCAACGTGAAATTTGGCCACGATGCCACCCCCGAGGTCTGGGACAAGGTGAAGGCCAAGCTCAAGGAGCACAATATCACCCCGCTCGCCTACGGCGTGGTGGGCCTGAGCAAGGACGAGAAGGCCAGCCGCAAGGTGTTTGAGTTCGCCAAGGCTTTCAACATCCGCGTCATCAATACCGAGTCGGTGGACGCCATCGACACCTTCGAAAAACTCGTGAAGGAATTCGACATCAAGGTCGGCTTCCATGACCACCCCAAGAACGACAAGAAGCCGGAATACCGTATGTGGGATCCGAATTACATCCTTGAGGTCGTGAAGGATCGCGATGTGCGCATCGGCGCCTGTGCCGACACCGGCCATTGGGTGCGCAGCAACCTCAAGCCCGTCGATTGCCTTCGCATCCTTAAGGGCCGCATCGTGAGCAGCCACCTCAAGGACCTCCACGCCCCGCTGCCCAGCGGCCACGACGTGGTTTACGGTACCGGTGTGAGCGACGTGAAAGCCATCCTCGATGAATTCAAGGCCCAGGGCTTCGTCGGCCCCATCTCGGTGGAGTACGAGTACAACTGGGACAAAAACGTGGAAGACGCGAAACTCTGCATCGATTTCGTGCGCAATTACGGCAAGAAGTAGCCATCCTCTAAATCATTCACCAAGGGCGGGACTCACACGAGCCCCGCCCTTTTTTTGTACCGATCGGTAAATTTGATGTCCCATTTGTCTCGTCGAAAACGCCTTTATCATTAGCGGAGGCTCC
>JAYUWZ010001055.1:0-2625 GCA_043753265.1 Verrucomicrobiaceae bacterium | reverse complement strand
CCTGGGGGAGTACCCCAGGCCGGCGCTAAGCATTTGTAGAGACTTGGTAGGGACGCGCTGCCAGCGCGTCCTTTTGCCACGTAGCGGCACTACTACGTGGCCACGGCAACAGGGGAGGTTGAATCAAACCACCACCCGCCCGAACTCAATACTGGAGCCCCCAGCCTCCCGTGGTATACTTCCCCAATGTTTCGCTGGGTTAGCCTTTGGATGCTGCTGCTGCTATGCGCCGCAAAAGCGGAGGAGTTGCAAAAGTTCGTTTACGAGAAAGCCGAGATGGGTGTGCCCTTCCGCATCTCGCTCTACGCAAAAACCCAGGACGCCGCCCGCGCCGCCGCCGATGCCGCATTCGCTCGCGTCGAGGAACTCAACGCCATCTTCAGCGACTACGAGGACGAGAGCGAACTCTCCCGCCTCTCCCGCACCTCCGGCTCCGGGCAAAAGATTGCTGTGAGTCCCCCGCTCTGGGCAGTCCTGGAGCGCGCCATGAAACTCTCCGAGCTGTCCGGCGGCGCCTTCGACGTCACCTGCGGACCGCTCACCAGTGTCTGGCGCAGGGCGCGCCGCAAATCCGAGCTGCCCCCGGCCGAACTCGCCGCCGAGATGCGCGAGCGCTGCGGCTGGCGCAGGCTGCGCATGGACCCGGAGACGAAAACCGTCGAGTTGCTCACCCCGCAGATGCGCATCGACCTCGGCTCGCTGGCCAAGGGCTACGCCGTCGATGCCGCGCTCCGCACTCTGCGCGAAAGCGGCCACCCGATCGCTCTCGTCGCGGGTGGTGGCGACATGGCCGCTGGCGATCCCCCGCCGGGCCGCAAAGGCTGGCGCGTGGACGTCGCTCCGCTGGATGCCGAGGGCGGCGCGCCCAAGCCCGCCACCGTCACCATCGAATTCGCAAACCGCGGCATCGCCACCAGTGGCGACATGTTCCAGCGCCTGGAGATCAATGGCCGCCGTTACTCGCACATCCTCGACATGCGCACCGCCCAGCCGCTCACCGACCACACGCTCGTCACCGTGGTGGGGCCGGATTGCTTCACCGCCAGCCTTTCCACCACCCTTTGCATTCTCGGCCCGATTGCCGGCAAAGCGGTGGCTTCTGAATGGAAGCTCGATGCCCGCTGGCAGCGCCAGCCCGCCGCCACCGTGGAGATTTCCGAGACTCCTGGTTGGTCTGCATGGGTGGTCGCCAAAGATCCCGCCATCGCGCCGGATTCACACGCGGCAGAAAAATCCGCAGCCCCCGCTCGTTAGCAAACTCAACACCCGCCGCCTAAAAAATCACCGCCTCCCAGCGCAAGGCACTCACCGAAAAGGTGCTCCCACACTTAATCCAAACATCACGATGCATCACTAAGGATAAGGCGGGGTTTTACGCGGCGTGTGGGCGTTTTTGTCATACACCTGCCATATTTCCGTTATTTCCTTCATATTCCATGTGTCAGAATTTCCATATCTTCCCTGTTGCACTGCGAACAAGGGGCGCTAATTTGCAGCCCCTTCCAAGGACTGCCCTGAATGGGCTGAGGCTTAGGAGGAGAGAACAAACACACAAAATGAGAGAGAGAGAACAGAGAGATCCGAGAGAGCAAGGTGATCCGAGAGATCAAAACGCTGGTCCAAGAATGCCCTCCGAGCCGATCGCCACGGAAAAGGTGACGATCGACCGAAAGGTATTCTTCCTCGACCTGAAGGAAAATCAGCGTGGTCGGTTTCTCAAGATCACGGAGGATGTGGGTGGTCGTCGCGATACAGTCATGCTGCCAGCAGCCGCGTTCCGGGATTTCCTGGAAGCGCTCGCACGGTTGGTTGACTACGAGAGCAAGCTCTAGTTCCCGCCCCGCGGCCCAGGCCGTCACGAGCTATTCAACGCCCCGGTCGACCTTGGTCGACCGGGGTGTTTCGTTTGATGCCGGAAAGTAGCTGGAGCCGTACAAAAAAGTGCGCCACCGGCTACTTGACCAAGAGCTTTGCGTCTCTCGTTCATCTTACCGTTGGCGCATAGAAGGAATCGGGGCACCCCAATGAAGTGGTTGGGTGTTTTGCAAAAACGCGCGGAATATTTCATGGGTGCACCTGCCACTTGACGGGCCGTTGTTTTCGCCCATACCGCCTTGCATGGATCTCAAACTCACCGGTCACCTCGCTCTCGTCACCGCATCGACCGGAGGCATTGGCCGGGAGATTGCCCGTTCGCTCGCAAAGGAAGGCGCGACGGTCATTGTCAATGGGCGCAGCGCCGCCAGCGTGGAGGCGGCGATGGCCGACATTCGGGCGACAGTGCCCGGTGCTACACTCCAATCGCTCGCGACCAACAACGGAACCGCCGAGGGTGCGGGGGAGACGATTCGCCAGTTTCCGAAGGTGGATATTCTCGTGAACAACCTCGGCATTTACGAGGCGGTGGGATTTTTCGATGAGACGGATGAAGCGTGGCAGCGGTTGTTCGATGTGAACATCCTGAGCGGCGTGCGGCTCGCGCGACACTATCTCAAAGGGATGCTCGAGAAGGGCACGGGGCGCATCATTTTCATCTCCAGCGAATCGGCCATCAGCCCTTCCCCAGAAATGGCCCACTACGCCGCAACCAAGACGATGCAGCTCTCCATTTCGCGCAGCCTCGCG
>JAYUWZ010001054.1:0-2625 GCA_043753265.1 Verrucomicrobiaceae bacterium | reverse complement strand
GCCAGAATATACGGGACGGCGTTTTTCATGTAGGGCAAGGCGGGCTTCCGGGGTGTGGTGCGGTCAGCCGGTGCCGGTCGGGCAACGGAAAGGGATTGTTCGAGCGACGCGCTCATGCGGCGGCCGTAGTGGCCATGATGGTCTTGAGGGCGTTGGTGATGTCGCGCGACATCGAGGCCAGTGCGTGATCGTTGAATTCACGCGGTCGCGGCAGGTCGACTTTAAACTCTTGCTGGATGCGCCCCGGGCGCGGTGAGAAAAGCAGCACGCGATCGCCGAGGCAAACGGCCTCGCGGACATTGTGCGTAACGAAAAGAATCGTCTTTTTCCGGGCGGCATGAATGCGCTGGATGTCGCCGTAGAGTTGCTCGCGCGTCATCGCATCGAGCGCGGCAAAGGGCTCGTCCATGAGCAGCACGCGCGGGTTTGGAGCCAGGGCGCGGGCCAGTGCCACGCGCTGCTTCATGCCTCCGCTAAGCTCGTGAATGCTGGCCTTCTCGAATCCATCGAGCCCCACAAGCTTGAGGTAATAGTGGGCGATCTCGGTGCGCTCCTTGTCGGTGAGCCCGGGTTTGAGCTTCAGCGGAAACATCACATTGCCCATCACGTCGAGCCAGGGAAACAGCGCGTGCTCCTGAAACATGACCATGCGGTCACGACCGGGTTCCTCGATGTGGACGCCATTGACCTCTGCGTCGCCGGTATAACCCTTTTCCAGGCCGGCCACGATGCGCAGCAGCGTGCTCTTGCCGCAGCCGCTCTGGCCGACAAAGCAGACAAACTCGCCATCGCCGATCTCCAAATTGATGTCCTGCAGTGCCACGAGTTCGCCACGGTGACCTGTGAAGATTTTATTGACCGCGGTCAGGCGAATCTTCGCGGGCGGTGGAGCGGTGATTTTGGATTCGATGCTCACGGTTTTTCGAAAAGGTTGGTCAGAGGGGCCTCGGCGGGCAACAGCCCGGCGGCTTTTGCATCCTTCATCGCGGCCTCGAAATCTTTTACATTGAGCGCGGTGGTGAACTTGAGACGTGGCCACGCATGGTCGAGCAGTTTTTCTGGAATCGGACGCGTGGTCTGCTTGAGTAATGCGGCGCTCACAGCGGGTTTTGCAAATGCCGCGTCGCTCGCGACCTTGGAGGTGAGTTCCTCATGTGCTGCGACGAACTTTTTCAGCAGGTCACGCTTGTTCCCGAGCGAAGCTTTGCTCGTGGCGAGCAGGGTGATGAAGGTGTCGTCCTGCTGGATGAGGATTTCGCCGTTCCCCTCGAGTTCGAGGCGGGAAACCCAGGGCTCAACCGTCCACACCGCATCGATCTCCTTGCGCTGGAAAAGGGAAAGCTGATCGGGATTCTGGGTGGGAATCACCTGCGCATCTCCACCGGATTGGGTGACATTCAATCCACCAGACATGAGCCACGCGCGGGCCGCCACGTCCTGCGTATTGCCGAGCTGCGGCGTGGCGATTTTCTTGCCCCGGAAGTCGGCGGGCGCTTTCAATCCGCTCCCCTTTTGAATCACGAGCGCCACCCCTCCCCGCGCCGACCCGGTCAGCACGCGAACATCCTCACCCTTGCTTCGGATGTATCCGTTGAGCACTGGGTTTGGGCCCACATATGTCACGTCAACTGCGCCCAGCTGGAGTGCCTCAATAGCAGAGGGGCCCGCATTGAATGCAACCCACTCGATCTTTGCGCCAGTCGCCTTCTCAAACCAACCCTCGGCTCCTTTTGTATTCGTCTCATGGTAGCCGATGAGTCCCTGCGCATGGGTGATATTCGGGAAAAATCCCACACGCAAAATAGGCTTTCCGTCCGGCGTTGTAGTCGGGGCCTTGTTGCAACCGGAGACCAGCGTGGTTGCGGCAAGTGCGGCGGCGAAAATAAAATGGCGGCGATTGATTTTCATGTGGTGTGGGCGAGCGATTCGTCTTTTCTGTAAGCTACAGTCCTAATGTCCACTGAATTGGTAGTCTTATTGCAATGGACATCAAGAAAAATATTCGGGTTTGGGGAGAAAATCGACCGCATCAGGTTCATTTATAGCGGTTGCCGGAAGTAATTTCCGGTTCGCATGAGGTGGAAGTGCGCCTTCGGCGTGTGCTTTGACATGCCCAATGGTAACTCGCAAAATGACGGCAGAGCCGTGGGGCTCGGAGAGCGCCATCCACCGAGGCTCGCCTCTTGGAAAACGATGCGGAAATTACTTTAGGCAACCGCTCTATCTTGGAAGACGATAAGGAAACGTGCGGATGCCTTTGGACTGATCGTGGAAACCTTTGGCTGGGATGGCGGGGGAGGGCTCCATCTCACTTACTCAGGGAGATGATTACTGTTTCGGTTCGGAGGCTGGCTACAAGAATGAACCGTCGTACGCAAATGAAGGCGGTGTCGCCGTGCACTTTGCTCCTCGCTCCGCTCGAATGCCACCGCACCAAGGCTTCGCTCGCTTCGGCGAAGACTTCAGTTGTTTCCGGACGCTTGAGTCCCTCACAGCTTCAACAATTCCCGTTGCCAGGGAAGGAGCTTGGGCAGCGTCTCTTCCGGGCGGTAGGCGAGACCCTCCAGGGTCGCCTTGGGTGCGATGAGGGAGGGGTCGAGTTGATACTCGGATGCCACTTTGTCG
>JAYUWZ010001053.1:0-5700 GCA_043753265.1 Verrucomicrobiaceae bacterium | reverse complement strand
AAAACTCACGCGAAGCGGCGTGCAGCAATTCGGCGAGATGCAAAAAATTCGTCAGACGCCGGTCTCCAGATGGCAGCGAGAGCAGGCGCGGCCTCGCCTGGATGTCGCGAAGCAGCTCGCGGAACATCTGGATGAATCCCTTGTCGCGCCAGCGCGCGTGCGCCTCGGCAAACGTGGCAAGCTGCGCCTCCCAGGCGGCCGCGTCCTCGCTCAGCGCATCGAGCGCCGCGGCATCCATGCCGAAAAGGCTTGTCGCCAGCGCAGCCCTTACTCCCTGCTCGTAAGTAGGCCGGGCAAGCGCTGCGAGCAACACACGCAACTCACGGGCCTCGTCGGACTTCATGACGCTCGCATTATTCAGCACCACCGCTGGAATCCCTCGCGCGGACAACGCCGCCTGCACCGATCGGCAGTGCGCATTCTTCGAGCAAAGGACCGCCACTTCACTTGGCTTCAGCGGCAGGCCTTTCAGCGTCGCGCCTGCCAATAGCCGGCCAATTTTATCCGCAATCACATTGGGCAGGCGGCTATCTGCCTTGCCAGCGGCGATGGGGCCCTCGTCCTCCCAAAAATGAAACCGCATCGGGGCCCGTGCTGTGCCATCCACCTGCAGGAGGCGCTCACCGGAATCGCGCTGCGCCTTCACGGGTGCAAAGGGGATGGCTTCGATGAATGGCGCGGGATGCCTGGAAAACAGATGGTTCGCCGCCTCCACCAATGGCGCGTCGGAACGGTGATTCGTATCCAGCGCATAGCGCCGGTGTGCGCGATCCCTGGCTGCGAGATAGGTGAACAAATCCGCGCCGCGAAATCCGTAAATCGCCTGCTTGGGATCCCCGATGAGGAATAGTCTGTGCGTGGGATCCTCCGCAAAGAGCCGCCGGAAAATCGCATCCTGCGTGGGATCCGTGTCCTGAAACTCATCCACCAGTGACGCGCGAAATCGCTGCCGCACCACTGCTGCCAGCGCGTCCCCGCCCGGCCCATGCAGCGCAGCGTGCAGGCGCATCAGCAAATCATCAAAGCCCATCACGCCGCGCGCTGCCTTCCGCTCGGAAATCTCCCGGCGCGCCCAATGCAAAAAATACGAGCGAGCCCTGGCGGCAAAGTCCCCGAGCGCGGATGCGAAATCCTCGCACCATTGGCAAAACGCATGCGCGGGCGGCTGCACACTGGCGCCAATGCCCTTCTTTTCGATGATGACACTTGGCTGGAAAAACGGAATGGCTTCATAGCACGGCAACGGCGCGGAACCCTCCCCGGCCAGCCGCTCGATCATCTCCCAATTCGCCTCACTCACCTCGCGCTTCTTCCACTGCTTGATGGCCCAGGAAGGCTGCTCCACAAACAAGCGCCGCACCGCATCCCGCCATACCAGCCATTGTGCGCGCAGTGTGGACAGCAGCGACTCCGCGGCTGCCGCAGCGGGCGCGATGTCTGCTGCCTCGGGCACCAGCCTTGCAGTGGGTTGCGAGGATGTGTTTCGGTAAAATTTTGCGAGCGTCTCCGGCATCAGCCCCGCCAGCATTGCCAGCGGCGTCGCTCCCGCTGTGCTCCCGGAAAAATGGCGCCGCCAAAAATCCTCCGCGACCTCCAGGATGAGCGCGCTGTGATCCGGCACCATCTCCATGTCCGGCGCCTGCCCGCTCTCAAAGGCCCGCTCGCGCAGCAGTCGCTGGCAAAATCCGTGGATGGTCGAAATGCTTGCTTCGTCGAAGTCGCGCACCGCCGCCTCCAGCCGCTTTCTCACCTCGCCATCGCCCACATGGCGCGCCACGAGATCTTTTACAAACGCAGTCTCCGCTTTGCCGCCATCCATCGCTGCAGCAGCCTCCACGAGCCGGTTGCGAATCCTATCCCGCAACTCCGACGTCGCGGGAATGGTGTAGGTCGTCACTGCGATCTGGCTCACAGGCAGTCCCTCCTCCGCGATCAGCCGGAGAAAAATCGCCGCCAGCGCATATGTCTTTCCCGTGCCCGCGCTCGCCTCCAGGAGTGTCACACCCGGCGTGAGCGGAGTATTCAGCAAATCGAAAGCTTCGCTCATTATCCAGCTCCCCCCAGATGTGGTTTGCCCGCATGGATCGCGCGCACCAGCGGCTCAAACACATAGGTCGCGAGGTGTTCAAACTCTTTGCCCAAAGGCTCGGGATGCGCCCGCCACACCAGGGCGTTCCAGCGGTCGTCGCATTCCAGAATTGCACGGTCGTTTGAGTTGTCCGACCACACCCACCGTGCGGCATCCAGTGGCGCTTTTCTTTTTCCACCCGTCAGATTCAGCTTATACTCCGCGTAGGTCTGTGAAGATTCCGGGAAGAGCGGCAGCGGTTCCGAGAACGTCCTGCGATACAGCCCCAACAGCCTCTCAAGCTCCTGTTTCGCGGCATCCGCGGAGACTGGCAGCAGCAGGAGCACCTCGTCCGAGCCCACCACCACGGTTCGCCTGGGATACCCATCCGGGGCACCCGCGCAAAGCGCCAGATGCGAAATCCACGCAGCCAGTTCATCGCGGGCGCGGATCTTAGCTGTGCGCAAATGCACCCGCGCACTTTGTGTAAAAGGGCCCAGCGAGCCATGCAGCGTCCACTCGCCCACCGTGAGGCTAAATGAAACCGATGGCAGCGAAGATCCCGGTGCATGAGTCGCCACCACCCCGGCGAGGCGCAATGCTTCCAGCTCCGTTTCGCCAAATGCACTGTCGCCGGCATACCCGTGTGGCAGCAGTCCACTCGCCCTCACCGGTACAAGCAGGGCTCCCAAGGGTGCCTCCTCAAGCCGCGCCGAGATGAGGTCCCCCATGAGCATCGAGCGATCCCGCGCATCGAGCACGATGGGCTCGGAATCCTCGACGGATTCCTGTTCAAATGGCAGCGCGAGGTTCAGCCGCGCCCGCGCAAAGAAACGGGCCGGCTGCGTCAGCGCATCGATCAAGACCGCAAGCATCAGTTCCGTCTCCACCTCGCGCCCCGGGAGCGCCCGGGCAAAGGGCTCGGCATCTGCTGGCGTCCGGGACTTCCGCCCTGCCCCGCGCGCGTTGTCCTGCGAGTAGCTGAACAGACGCGACCCCGGCTTGAAATATTCCACGCTGAATGCCTGCAGCCTATGCACGACCGTGAGCCGCTCCCCGAGGCTCTTATACCCATCCCCCGGATCGAAGCATCGCGCCAGAAAATCCACTAACTCCGCCACCAGCACACTCGGTGGCCGCATGCTGTTGTCCTTCGGCGATTGTCCGCAATAGCTCAGCAGGAGCACATCCCGCGCACTGAGCAGCATTTCCAAATATAAATAGCGGTCATCGTCGCGCAACGTGCGGTCGCCGGGCCGTGGCTGCTCTGCGGCGAGGTCGAATGCCGGTGCCCGCGTCGCTCTCGGAAACGCATCATCATTCAACCCAAGCACCGCAATGACCCGGTGTGGAATCGCACGCATCGGTTTCAGCGAACAAAAAGTGATTCCCCCGCGCAAAAATCCGCCGCCGCTGTCTGTATCCGCAAAGAGGCCGGCCACATGCGCCCGCATCACGGTAAAGGGCAGCGTCTCCGTGTTCCCCGCAAGCGTGGCGCACTCCGCGATGGCATCCAGCTTTGCACCCGTTCCCCGGAAGCTCTCCGCCAGCCGGTCGTCTCCCGAGCACATCCGCGCCAATGCCGCCCGAAGTTCCTGAGCCCACTCCGCCGCATCGCCCTCCACCTCAGCAAGGCGGCGACCGGCTGCAAAGAGCTCCTCGCAGTACGCCGCAAACCGGCCCAGCGTCACCGCGAGATCCCCCTCCACGTCGGCATCGGGCAGGATGCCCCCGTACAATGCCCTGCCCTCCGGCGGGAGCGCATATCCTAGCAGCAGACGATCCAGCCCGAATCTCCACGTGTGCTCCGGCACACCCGGCAGACCCATCGACTCCCTGTGCGCCGCATCGATGCCCCAGCGAATGCCGCTCCGCATCACCCAGTCCCACAGCAGCGGCAGATCCGCTTCGGTGATTTCAAAGCGCGCGCGAATCGGCGCGCAGTCCAGCAGCCCCAGCACCCCATTCGCCGTGTAACGCGAATCCGCAACATCCAGGATGCGCAACAACGCATCCGCCACGACGTTTTCCGCATGCGCTGCGCGATCCGTTATGGAAAATGGGAAGCGCACCTCCTCGCTCTCCGTCGCCCCAAACACGGCTTCGATACAGGGCGCATAGATTTCCATGTTGGTCACCGAAACCAGCACATCGCGCGGCTTCAAAGTGAGGTCCTCGGAAAACAGCGCCAACAGTTGGTCGTGCAACACCTCCAGTTCACGCATTGGCGAATGGCAGTTGTGAATCTGGATGGAGCGATCCTCCGCGCTTAACTCAACCTTCTCCTCCGGAACCGCAAGGCTGAGCAGCGACCCTTGCAATGCAGCCAGCATCCGCAGCTCTCGCGTTGGCAGGGGGCCTTCATCGAAATAATATTCGTGCTCCCCTGCCGGCGTGAGATCGAGCACCGCCTCGTGAAACTCCCGCCCAATTTTCCCGAGGCTCGCAAGGAGCGGGTGTCCCTCGCTGATCAAGTGCCCTTGAGGATTCGCCCCGCGTTTCGCCATCCATTTCCGCATTCGCGCCTGCTCGCGTTCGCTCCGAATATCGCCCCAGTATTCAAACGTCGGCGTCAGCAGATACACGTGCACATCCGTCGTCTCAGCCAGCGCCTCCAGCACTTGGAGATGAAAGGGTGCCATACTGCTGATGCCAAAAATGGATACCCGCGTCTCCGGCACCGTCTTGGCCGGAGCCTTTCGCGCCGCGGCAAAGAGCGGCAGGTCATCCAGCCAGCGGTCCTCCACCCACTCAGCCGTGCTTGGTTGCGGAGCCGCCTTGCGTGTGCGATCTCGCAGCAGCTTGGCGGCATGGGCGGTGCCCCGCGCAATCGTCCGCCACAGCCGCCCCTGCCATTCCTCGCCTTCGCGGACATCGCCCTCCTCCCAGCGTAGCAGCATATCGGGACGGTAAGCCAGATAGCGGTCGAACACCGTGGCCACCTGCGTCGCCAGTTGCCACAGGCGCAGAGGCTCGGCTCCGGCGTAGCGCCTCAGTTGCGCAAACTCGCGCTCACCAAGCAGCGCAGGCAGCGCGGCGTGGATGCGCCAGGGCAGCACCTCGCGGCGATACACAGGCGAGGGCTTCTCACTGCCCGTCATCACGCCAAATGTTTCCTCAACAAACGTAGCCGGGAATGGGAAATCGATGTTCATCGACACTCCCAACCGCATGGCGAGCTGCTGGCTCAGCCACTTTCGCAGACCGAGGCTCTGCACCACCACTTTCTCCGCGACGAGCGGAGGACAGGGATGAGCACGCAGTTGCTGCGCAAGAGCATCCGCGAGCCATTCGAGGCGGTGGGATCGATGGAGGATCAGTGCCATGGATGGCCTACAGCCACTTCTTTCGCCGGAAAAAATAAACCAGTCCCAGTGCCACTATCAGCATCACGCCTATCACCGCGAGATAGCCATACTTCCAATGCAGTTCCGGCATATTAGCCGGTGCTGCATCTCCTGCTGCAGTGGTGGTCTGAAAGTTCATTCCGTACACCCCTGCGATGAAGGTGAGCGGGATGAAAATCGACGACATGATTGTGAGCACCCGCATGATCTCGTTCGTGCGGTAGCTTACGCTGGAGAGATACATTTCCATGAGCCCCGAGGTCACGTCGCGGTAGCTCTCGATCA
>JAYUWZ010001052.1:0-5703 GCA_043753265.1 Verrucomicrobiaceae bacterium | reverse complement strand
CTACTGGCACGACTTCGGCCACGTGCAGGTGAAGCACAACCTCGGCTTCCTCGATCACGTGGAGTGGATGCAAAAGGTCGCCCCGCGCCTCATCGGCTGCCATTTGCACGACACGAAATGGCCGGGCCGCGACCACATGGCCCCGTTCGCGGGTGACGTGGAGTATGACAGGCTCATCCCCCTTTTGCCGAAAGATACCCTTTTTGTTTTTGAAATGAGCCCGCGCCGGACGAACGAGGAAATCACGACGGCGCATGCGAAGTGGAAGGAACGATTTGGGGCGTGAAGAAGACGCTGCTATGGATGCTGCAGATCGCTGCGACGATCGGCCTGCTCTGGCTGGTCTTCCGCGATCCGCACAAGCAGCAGGCGCTGTTCGATTCCATCAAGCAGGCCGACTGGCGCTGGCTCGTCGGCGGCATCGCGGCATACGGCGCGTTTGAGCTTCTAGCCGGCCTGCGCTGGCAGATTCTTCTGCGCGTGCAGGGCATCCATATCTCGTGGAGCCGGCTTTATGGGCTGCTCATGGTGGGCCTCTTTTTCAGCCTCTTCATCCCCGGCGGCACCGGTGGCGACATCGTAAAAGGCTACTACCTTTTGAAGGAAGCACCCATGGGCCGCAAGACTGCGGCAGCCATGAGCGTGGTGATGGACCGCCTCCTCGGCCTCGTAGGCATCACATTGCTCACGGTAGGCATTACGTATTGGCGGTGGGACTGGCTGACCACCGATGCCATGAGCCGCAACTACATCATCACCGGGCTCAGCCTGCTCGGCGCGGCGGTGTTTGGGATGCTCCTCGCAGGTGTCATCGCCGGCATGCGCGTCGTGCATCGCCTGCCGGAAAAGATGCCCGGCCGCACGTTCCTCGCATCCTTGGCCGGAGCCTACGCGCTCTATGGCCGCGCCTGGATGTCCACGCTGGCCGCCCTGGTGATTTCCATGGTTGCGCACGGCATGCACTACACCACGTTTGCATTTGCCACGCAGTCCATCGCCGAGAGCGGCCCGCGCACTCCGACCATCCTCGAGGTCTACTCGGCCATCCCGGTCATCGAGACGGTCGCCGCCCTGCCCATCACACCGGGCGGCCTCGGCACGCGCGAGAAGCTCTTCGACGACATGCTCACCAGCCTGTGCCTGGACCGGAATGGCGACCGCCTCCCCGAGGGCGTGGCTCCCGCCATCTCCATGCTCGGCTACATCTGCATCGCATTCTGGGGCGTGGTGGGCGGAATTTTCTATATGTTCTACCGGCCCAGTAAACTTGAGCGCGACGCCATCCGGGAGGAAACCAAGGCACAACTGGGGGGCAATCTGGGCAGGTCGTAAATGAGGCGTCCTTTTGTCACCGCAAACTTTGCAGTCACCGCAGACGGCCGGCTCTCCACGCGAAAGCTGACCCCCAGCGATTTCAGTAGCCCCCGCGACAAGCGCCGCCTGCTCGAGATTCGCGCCGGGTGCGACGCCGTGCTCGTGGGCGCGCGCACGCTCGCCGCCGATACGATGACGATGGGCCTGCCCGCGGAGGACCTGCGCAAGGCCCGCGTGAAAAAAGGAAAACCGGAGTATCCGCACCGCGTCATCGTGACCAATTCCGGCAAGCTCTCCGCCACCGCGAAAGTCTTCACCTGCGGCCTCGCGCCCGCGATTGTTTTTTCCACCACCGCCATGACCACCCGCGCCATGCAGGCGCTCGCGGGCGTCTGCGACCTGTGGCTGCACATGGCCGCCGAGGTTAATCTCACCGACATGCTCGCCAGCCTGCACGAGGACTACGGAGTGAAGCGCGTGGTCTGCGAAGGCGGCGGCACACTGCTGCACGCGATGCTTTCCAAAGGGCTCGTAGACGAGCTGCACGTCACGCTCTGCCCCGTGATTTTTGGCGGAGCCAAGGCACCGACACTCACGGGCATTGCAGACAAATTTTTACCGCATAGCGCCGAGCTAAAACTCGTGGAGATGTTGCCCCTCGAAGGCGAATGCTTCACCCGCTGGCGCGTCACCAATGCCAACAAGACAGGCAGGCCCGCAGTTGACGGATCGCCAGCGCCCGCCAATACATAAGGCAGAAATGAGCGCGCCCCGCATCCTCTACTGCCACTGCCAATACGCGCAGGTGATTCCCAAGTCCGTAAAGGACGAGGTGCTTCGCCGTCTTTGCGAGAGCGGCGTGGCGTTCGACGCCGTGGCCGACCTCTGCGAGATGGCCGCCCGCCGCGACCCCGCCCTGGCTCAAATCGCCTCCGCAGGCGGAGTGAAAATCGCCGCCTGCTTCCCCCGCGCAGTAAAAGGCCTCTTCCACCAGTGCAACGCCGACCTCTCGCCGGACAACGCACAAGTGCTCAACATGCGCACGCAGACCGCGGAGGAAGTAATCACCGCCCTGCTCGCCCCCGAGATCGTGCCCAACATCCCCACCAAGGCCGTCACGCTCGCAGCCGCGCCAGCCAATCCTGTAGCCCCTTAGCCAAGCACCATGTCCATCAAAGACGAAACCACCCTGCGCGTCGTATTCCATGAAGGCGACGGCGCTGCCGCGATGGAACCCGGTGAACGCTTTGCCGCCATCACCGCCCTGCTCGAAAAGGGCCACGCCGTGACGCGCACCGCCAGCGGCGGCCAGGTCACCCCGCAGCAAAACGGTCGCCTCGTGGTGCTCGGGCGCTTCGAAGGCGGGCGCGCCCCCGTCGCCGAGGACGCCGATGGCAACGTGCAGGTCACCTTTCACGACATCACCGGTCGCGACGCCACGGGCATCGCCGCGCTGGTGGAGCAAACCCGCGAGACCGTGGGCGCCGCGAAGCACGGCGAATGGAAGCCGTGGTTTCCCGTGATCGATTACGACCGCTGCACGAACTGCATGCAGTGCCTCTCCTTCTGCCTCTTCGGCGTGTATGGCGTGGATCGCGAAAGCCACATCCAGGTGCAGAACAACGACAACTGCAAAACCAACTGCCCCGCCTGCTCGCGCGTGTGCCCCGAAGCCGCGATCATGTTTCCGAAATACAAGGCAGGCCCCATCAATGGCGACGTGGTGAGCAGCACCGACCTCCAGCGCGAGAAGATGAAAATCGACATCTCCGCCCTGCTCGGCGGCGACGTCTACTCCATGCTCCGCGCCCGCAGCGAAAATAACAAAAGCCGCTTCAGCAAAGAGCGCGACTCCGACAAGGCCCTGGCCGAGCGCCAGAAGTGCCTCGTCAAACTCGCCGCCGCCGGAGACATCCCCGCCGAAGTCCTAATGTCCCTGCCCGCCCCCGAAGAAATCGCCCGCCGAGCCGAGGAAGCGAAACAAAAAGCCACCGCCGCCCTAGCCGCGCAGAAGCCCGCAGAGTAGCACGGACATCCTGTCCGTACCGCCCCGCACTCCAATCGCAATCCTTCGGAAAACCACTCGCAGCGCAACGCCATTTACGGACGGGACGTCAGTAGTGTTCGGCACGGTACGGGCTTGTGGGAGAGTGTTGAACGAGAAGAAGGATTTGAAGTGAGGGGAGAGGGGAAAGAGTCGAGTGAGTGACGCCGTGAGGGCAGGCTACGCCCGCGGACAGGAGCAGAGCAAAGCCGGTCCGATTAAGGGGAGGAGGATTTTTTCTTTGCCTCGCGTTGGCGGGCCTCCGAGGCCAGTTGGCGGCTCAATTCCTGAGCCAGCACCTTCTCATCCATCATGCCTGATATTACTTCAGCGCGGAGATGTTCGCCGCGTCGTGGAGTTGCTTCATCTCAGCATCGTTCAGTGCTCGCGAGAAAACCGCGAGTCCGCCGATGCGGCCTTTCATGGCCTCGCCAAGCATGGAACCCACGGCATAGCGCGCTGCGACGGTGAAATCCGCGCCTCCACTGGGCTTGATGTCCGCATGCTTTGCAGGGTCGTAGCGGAAAATACCACGCCCGTGGTAGTAGGGATTGATGCCGCGATGGCCGCCATCCGGTCCCTCTGCGGCAAAGTAGCGGTCCGTGCGCTTGTCAGCGTCAGCGTCCACCTTGCGCTCCTCCATCACTCCATTGAAATACGCGCGCAGCCATTTGCCGTCGTAGGTGAAACCGAGTGTGACCCATTCGCGCTCCGGCACCACGGAGCGGCTCGCGGCGTAGTCCGCGCACCATGGCAGCCCGGTGCCATCGGCGCGGCGGGAGACTCCTCCCTCGCTGGAAACATGCGGCGTGAGTTGTCGGGGGCCTCCATACGTGGGCATATTGAGGAGCATCGCATACTGGCGCGTGCCGGAGTCGTCATTGGCCCCTTTGCCCTCGCTCCAGATGCCTGCGATGGTCACACCACGTTTCATTTCGTCCAGCCGCACCACCGCAAACATGCTCACCTCGGCGCTCTTTCCGCCGATGTTCAAATCTCCCAGCTCAGCATATGGAATGCGGAAGTAGTGCTTACCGTCAAACTCCACCGAATAACCGGAAAAAGGTCCGCCCACCGCGCGCGTAACTGGCCCGCCCACTTCGGCCAGCGGGTGTTTCTGCGGGGTGCCCTCGCTCACGCGCGGCTGCCCGGGCTCCTCACCAAAAGTCCAGAACGCGACAAGCCCCGGCATTTTCCGCACCACACCGGGATTTCCCACAGGGTCTGCAAATGCGGAAGCAGCGAAGGTGCAGACGATGAGGGGAATGACTGGGCGGAAAGCCGGAAAGGAGAGTCGCATGATGATGCATTGTGCGCCTTGCGGCATATGCTGACAAGCCGCGCAGAACGCAATCATGTCCCAGTTCAATGGAAGCTATCGCAATTCGAGGATTACCAAGCAGATGGTTGTATGCGAAGTGTCGCCAGCCTGTGGACTGCGGGGGATTGCCTACAAGTCGAACCGGATGTGGAAACACGGTGGAGTGCTGCGCCAAGGGCGCGCAAGAGCATAGCCTAGTATACGTCTCTGACGTATTTCTTCGTTCGTTACCATTTTGCTAAGCGAAGCGCAGCCCTAGGAATGCCGTGCCAGCGGCACGCGCACCGAATGGTGCGCAAGAGCCAATCGCATTTCGATAGCCATGCTTGCGGACCCAAGCTCTTGCGCCCCAGTTGGGGCGCGGCCCTACGGGCCATTTTCCTAGGCCTGCGCTTCGCTTGACCTAGGCTATGCTCTTGCGCGCCCTTGGCGCGGCACTCCAGCACAACACACACACACGCCGAAATTTTCCCGTCGATTCCCGCCCGCGCATGTGCAAAGGGTGCGCGCATTATCCATGAGGAATCCCATTCCACTGCTCCGCACCATCGCCATCGTCGAAGGCATCTCCTTCCTCATCCTGCTGGGGGTCGCCATGCCGCTGAAATACTATGCCGGCATGCCCATGGCTGTGAAGTGGTTTGGCTGGGCGCACGGCGTGTTGTTCATGGCCTTCGGCCTCTCGTTGCTCCAGACCATGATCGTCGCCAGGTGGTCCATCGTGCGCGCAGCGACCGTGTTCATCAGCGCGCTCCTGCCATTCGGGCCCTTCATTCTCGACCGCCGTATGCGCGAATACGCCGCGGAGTTCGACGCCGCCCGCACTTCTCCACCCGTCACCAATCCATGAGGAAGCTCGCCACCATTCTCACACTCGCCGCCACCGCCGCACTCATGGCGGCCCCGGCTCCCCGCACCGTCAAGGCCAAGGTGGAGGAGCCCGTGCTGCAGGAACTCATGGGCGGATGCTCCATGAAGTGCACCTTTGTGTGGACGGTGGAGATCGTGGAGGACGGAAAGGCCA